>CALPKO020000061.1 GCA_943324165.2 Bdellovibrio sp. ZAP7
AAGTTCTTCCATTTTACTTCGACGATTGATGTTTAAAATATCACTAACGATAAAATTATCTATTTTTATTAGCTCACCTATTTGCCTAATTAGTTCTACATTATGAAGCCCGTGGATGTTGAGCCATTTTACATCTTCTTCCTGCAAAGGATCTTCAATTTCCTTTTGCACCCGTTCTAAGCTCACTTTTTTATATTCTTCATAGCCGGCATCATCGTAAACAAAAAGTTGCATTTCTACTGGTTCGTGGGTATGAATACCTGTATATTCAAAAAAATTGGGTTGAATTTTTCGTACTTTTTTGTATCTAACTCTTTTCAAAATAAAAAATTTTTCAATAAAGATAAACGTTTTTTGAAATTCCATTTTACATTTACAAAAAAAAATCTTTTATGGTTACCTTGTTATATAACATCAAAGAACTAATTCAAATTCGTGAAGCTACTATTTTTAAAGTATCAGGAGCTGAAATGGCGGTTTTGCCAAAACTAGAAAATGCCTTTTTGTTGATAGAAAACGAAGTTATAAAAGACTTTGGATTGATGAAAGATTGTCCAAAAGCGGGAATTGACAAAAAAATCAATTGTTTGGGAAGGGTAGTTCTTCCCTCTTGGTGTGATAGCCATACCCATCTGGTCTATGCAGGCAATCGCGTGACAGAATTTGTGGATCGAATTAATGGATTGAGCTACGAAGCAATTGCCAATCGTGGAGGTGGCATTTTGAATTCCGCAAAAATTTTGAATGCAACTTCTGAAGAGGAAATATATGAACAATCCAAACACCGACTAGAGGAAATTATCAAAATGGGTACAGGAGCAGTCGAAATCAAATCGGGATATGGCTTGACTGTAGAGGGCGAATTAAAAATGTTGCGCGTAATTCAACGATTGAAGCAAAATTATCCTGTTGCAATAAAAGCGACTTTTCTTGGTGCGCATGCTTTTCCAACAGCGTTTAAAAACAATCAATCGGGTTATATTGATTTGATTATAGAAGAAATGTTGCCCAAAATTGCTGCTGAAAAATTGGCTGATTATGTGGATGTTTTTTTAGAAACAGGTTATTTTTCTGTAGAACAAACCGAACGAATTATGATTGCTGGCAAAAAACATGGTTTGACACCAAAAATTCATGTCAATCAGTTTACATCGATAGCAGGAATAGCCGCTTGCGTAAAACACAATGCACTTTCAGTTGATCATCTTGAAGTAATGACAGAAGAAGACATTGAAGTCTTAAAAAACGAGATAACCATGCCTGTCGCATTACCATCGTGTTCTTATTTTTTATCGATTCCCTACACGCCAGCTCGAAAAATGATAGCAGCTGGATTGCCTTTGGCTTTGGCAACCGACTATAATCCGGGTTCTACACCTTCGGGCAATATGAATTTTGTGGTTGCAACTGCTTGTATAAAAATGAAAATGACTCCCGAAGAAGCCATTAATGCTGCAACCCTTAACGGTGCGTATGCGATGGGAATTGCCGAAACCCACGGAAGCATTACAAGAGGCAAAATTGCCAACCTTATCATCACCAAACCAATTAATTCCTTTTATGAATTGCCTTATCAATTTGGCAATAACTTGATTGAAGATGTGATTTTGAAAGGGGAATTGGTGGGTTAAGCAATTTTTATTTTGATAATGGGCAGGGATTGCAAAAGCAATGTCAATCTCAATGTCAAAAAGCAGACGCTATCTCATTATCCAAAGCGTCTATTATCGATACTCTTTTTTCTTATTTCTGTTCTCTTTTATCTATTCTCTTTTATCTTTTTTCTTTTTTCTAAAATTCAATCTTTATCTGAAAACTTTCCAAAAACGAAACAGATTTTAAGATGTCATAATGCAAAATGCGATCTTCTTTTACCAAGGGCACTTCTTCGCGATAAGCTTTCAAAAATGTTTCAATAAAGGCACTCGACTCCAAAGGTCTTCTGTAAGCGATGGCTTGCGAAGCGTTGAGCAATTCGATTGCTAAAATGCGTTCGAGATTTTCCATGACTTTCAAGCATTTGGTAGCTGCATTGGCGCCCATGCTCACGTGGTCTTCTTGTCCGTTGCTCGAAACTATGCTATCTACACTCGCCGGGGTGGACAATTGTTTGTTTTGGCTGGCAATGCTCGCGGCAGTATATTGTGGTATCATTAAACCCGAATTCAACCCCGGATTGTCCACTAAAAATGCAGGCAAATTGCGTAAACCCGAGATCAATTGATAAGTTCTTCTTTCTGAAATACTTCCTAATTCAGACAACGCAATGGCAAGAAAATCGAGCGCCAAAGCCAGCGGTTGACCATGAAAATTACCTCCGGAAATGATCTGGTCACTTTCGTGAAAAACATTCGGATTGTCGGTTACCGAATTGATTTCTGTTTTAAAAACCCTGTTCGCATAATCTATAGCATCTTTTGAAGCGCCATGTACTTGTGGCATGCAGCGGAACGAGTACGGATCTTGAACATGGCTTTTGGGTTGATTGATGATTTGACTTCCTTCTAAAAATTCTGAAATTCTTTTCGCCGTAACGATTTGACCTTTATGTGGTCGAATAAGATGGATTTTTTCGTTGAATGGCTCTATTCTTCCATCAAAACCTTCAAGCGAAATGGTACCAATTAAGTCTGCTAGATAAGAAAATTTACACGCTTTAAGCAATATATAAGCACCATAAGCACTCATAAATTGGGTGCCGTTCAGCAAGGCCAAGCCTTCTTTTGATTGCAAAACAATGGGTTGCCAACCAAAATGGGATAAAACTTCGCTTGCATTTACTTTTTTGTTATCAAAATAAACTTCCCCTTCTCCCAATAGTGGCAACGATAAATGGGCCAACGGAGCCAAATCGCCCGAAGCGCCGAGCGATCCTTGCGCGTAGATTACTGGTAAGACATCATTGTTATAAAAATCTATCAACCGCTCAACAGTAAGCAACTGTACACCAGAATGCCCGTAACTCAACGATTGTATTTTTAACAAAAGTATCAATTTCACGATAGCCAATGGAACTTCGTCACCAGTGCCGCAAGCATGCGATTTTACTAAATTTTCTTGTAATTGTGATAAATTTTCATTGGAAATTTTGATATTGCACAAAGACCCAAAACCTGTATTGATGCCATAAATTGGCTTTTCGTGCGTTTGCATTTTCTTGTCCAAATAGTCTCGGCATTTTTGGATATTGACTTTGGCATCTTCCGACAGAGCAATTTGTTTGTTTTGCACAATAATTTCTTGCAAATTGTCAAGTGTCAGCAGATTGGTGCTAATATAATGGGTGTTATTCATTTTTTAAATATTGGAAAGCCAAAATTCAGCAAACTGTTGTTAATAAACAAGGTTTGTTGATAATATTTCAAATAATAATACCATTTATAAAGCAGCATAATTTTCATAATTGACAGTTTTTGTTACTAAAATCAACTAAATTGATTAATAAAATACGCTTAGAATACAAATATTGAAATATTCGTAAAAATGAAGAAAATACTGATATTCATTTGAAAAAAAGTATTTTTGGAATATTAAAAATCTAGAATATGAAAGTCCTAAAATTTGGCGGAACTTCGGTTGCCAATGCGCAAAACATTAAACTTGTTATTGAAATTGTAAAAAATAAAGTCAAAGATACGCAGCTTGTTGTGGTAGTTTCTGCCTTTAGTGGCGTGACCGATTTGCTGGTTTTGGCTGCACAAAAAGCATCAGAAAAAGACATTTCCTATAAAAATTTAGTAAACGAAATTGAGCAAAGGCACCATCTTGCCATTCAAGAATTGTTGCCAATTAGTGAACAGAAAAACACCATAAATGGTTTTGATAATGAATTGAATTTATTAAAAACTTTGCTTGATGGCTGTTTTCTCTTAGGAGAATTATCGAGCAGAACATCAGATACAATTTTGAGTTTTGGCGAAATTTTTTCGTCTGGAATAATTGCGCAAGCTTTAACCCAAGCAATTCCGGCAAGTAGTCACGCAGATAGCAGACAATTTATAAAAACCAATAACCATTTTGGTAAAGCAGTTGTTAATTTTGAATTGACCAATAAATTAATCAATGATTTTTCGCAATTCAAAAATCAGAAAGTAACTGTAATTCCCGGATTTATAGCATCGTCTGTGGACAATAACAACACAACACTTGGTCGCGGTGGGTCAGATTATACAGCAGCAATTGTGGCAGCGGCATTGAACTCTTCTCACCTTGAAATTTGGACGGACGTTAACGGCATGTTTACCGCCAACCCACGTATTGTGAAGCAAGCACAGCCCATCGAAAAAATCTCTTACCAGGAAGCAATGGAATTGTCGCATTTTGGTGCAAAAGTGCTTTATCCGCCAACAATTCAGCCTGTTCTGACGAAAAATATTCCTATTTTAATCAAAAATACGTTTGAACCCAATGCCGAAGGAACGTATATTTCGAATGAAAGTTTATTTCAAATTAACCCAATAAAAGGCATTAGTCATATTGATAAAATTGCTTTGCTAACATTAGAAGGTTCGGGAATGGTGGGCGTTTCTGGTTCGTCAAAACGACTTTTTGAAGTTTTATCTAACGAAAATATTAATGTAATATTTATTACACAAGCCTCGTCAGAACATTCTATTTGTATAGGAATTTTAAATAGTGATGCAGAGAAAGCTCAAATTGCAATTGACAAAGCCTTTGAACTAGAAATTTCCCAAAACAAAATCGATCATTGTATTGTTGAAAAAAACCTTTGTATCGTTGCTTTGGTAGGTGAAAACATGAAAAATCACCAAGGCTTGAGTGGTAAAATGTTCAGCACTTTAGGAAAAAACAATGTGAATATTCGTGCAATTGCACAAGGTGCGTCAGAACGAAATATTTCGGTGGTCATAAATGAAAATGATGTAAAAAAAGCATTGAATGCTCTACACGAACGTTTTTTTGAAGATAACACAAAGCAGTTGAATTTATTTGTAATGGGTGTTGGCAATGTTGGCGAAAAATTCATTGAACAAATTAACCAGCAAAAGAAATTTTTAAAAGACAATTTAAAAATTAATCTTCGTGTTATTGCTGTTTCAAATTCTCGAAAAATGCTTTTTAGCGAAGATGGGATTAATTTGAAAGATTGGAAAAACTTGTTGAACAATGGCGAAGCTGCTAACAATGAAAACTTTATTTCTAAAGTAAAATCAATGAATTTGCGCAATAGCATTTTTGTAGATATTACCGCAAACGAAACGATTGCTCAAACGTATGAGCACTACTTGAAACAGAATATTGCCGTAGTTACCTGCAACAAAATTGCTTGTTCATCTGCTTTTGACAATTATAAAAACCTTAAGAATTTGTCGCGAAAATACAATGCTCCATTTTTGTTTGAAACCAATGTTGGTGCAGGTTTGCCAATTATAGACACTTTGAAGCATTTAATAGCTTCTGGAGATAAGGTCAATAAAATACAGGCTGTTTTATCAGGAAGTTTGAACTTTATTTTCAATAATTTTAGTGAAAGTTATAATTTTCATGATGTTGTAAAAGAAGCTGGTATACAAGGATTTACAGAACCTGATCCTAAAATTGATTTAAGTGGCGTTGATGTTGCTAGAAAAATTCTAATTCTAATTAGAGAAAGTGGTTATAAAATGGAAATCGAAGACATTGAAAACAATTGCTTTTTGCCTGAAGATTGCATGAAGACAGCTAATAACGATGATTTTTTTAAATCGCTTTTGACACATTCTTCTCATTTCGAAAAATTATTAGGTGAGGCAAAATCAAAAGACAGTCGCATCAAATTTGTTGCAAAATTCGACAATGGAAAAGCTAGCGTAGGATTGCAATTTATACCGAAAGAAAGTCCTTTTTACAACCTTGAAGGAAAAGATAATATTGTAGAATTCTACACTGATAGGTATGTTGACCAACCTTTGATTATCAAAGGAGCTGGTGCAGGAGCCGCAGTAACGGCCTCAGGAATTTTTGCTGATGTGATTAGAGTTGGGAATGTGTAAAAATGAAAGTATAATCAATGAATGAAATAAAAGTTTTTTGTCCAGCAACGATAGCCAACCTCAACTGCGGCTTTGACGTTATGGGCTTGTGTCTTGACGGAATTGGCGATCAAATGGTTCTTCGGAAAGTGGCGGAAAAAGGCATTAAAATTACGAAAATAACTGGCGCTGAATTACCTTATCAAACCGAAAAAAATGTTGCTGGTGTTGCTGGTTTGGCGTTGCTGAATAGTGTTGATATTGACTTTGGTTTTGAAATAGAAATACATAAGAAAATAAAATCGGGAAGTGGTATTGGAAGTTCTTCTGCAAGCGCAGCTGGAGCTGTTTTCGGTATAAATGAATTACTGGGAAAACCTTTTACAAAACATCAATTGGTTGATTTTGCCATGAAAGGAGAAGCAATTGCAAGCGGATGCG
This sequence comes from Bdellovibrio sp. ZAP7, assembly GCA_943324165.2. GTDB lineage: Bacteria > Bacteroidota > Bacteroidia > Flavobacteriales > Flavobacteriaceae > Flavobacterium. The sequence continues at coordinate 6,414 of CALPKO020000061.1, forward strand.
AACACGCAGACAATGTTGCCCCTTGCCTACTCGGTGGTTTTACTTTGGTTCGCGGCTACAATCCTTTGGATGTTATCAAAATTGAAAGTCCTAGTGAATTATTTGCAGTAGTTTTACACCCACATATTGAAGTTAAAACTGCAGACGCGCGAGCGGTTTTACAACCCACAATTCCATTAAAAAATGCCATCATTCAATGTGGCAATCTTGGTGGCTTAATTGCTGGTTTATATACCAACGATTATGGATTAATTGGTCGTTCATTGCAAGATGTGATTATTGAACCGATGCGTAAACATTTAATTCCAAATTTTGATAAAGTCAAAAATGCTGCGATGATAAACGGTGCTTTAGGCGCAGGGATTTCTGGAGCTGGGCCTTCTATTTTTGCACTGTGCAAAGGAGAAAATTCCACTCAAAAAATTGCTTTAGCAATGCAAGAAAATTTTAAAAATACGAAAATTGCATTTGACATTCACATTTCAAAAATAAATGATGAAGGAACAAAGATCATTTAATCCTATCATTAAAGTCAATAAAATGAATTATTATAGTTTAAATAATAAAAACCTAAAAGTATCATTTCAAGAAGCCGTTATACAAGGACTTGCTCCTGATAGAGGATTGTATTTTCCAGACCAATTGACGGAATTACCGAGTGATTTTTTTGATAATATTGAAAATTTATCAAATGAAACAATTGCTTTTGAAGCCATCAAACAATTTGTTGGTGACGAAATTCCAGAAAATGAACTGAAAAAAATCATAACAGCAACTTTGTGTTTTGATTTTCCTTTGGTTGAAATAGAAGAAAATGTATTTTCTTTAGAATTATTTCATGGTCCAACTATGGCGTTTAAAGATGCTGGAGCACGATTCATGTCCAGATGTTTAGCGTATTTTAATAGGAATATTGAGCA
>CALPKO020000062.1 GCA_943324165.2 Bdellovibrio sp. ZAP7
ATTTTTGAAAAATGTTTAGGCAAAAGACCATTTGAACAAACAGACGAAGTGGCCATTTTACCGCTTTCCTATTTTTAGTAATGGGTTTTTTTAATTTTAATAAAACGCAAATCAATTGACGCAAAAGACTTACACTGTTCGCGAGGCACAAATAAAGTTGGAACATTTTTGTGCCTACCAAGAGCGTTGTCATGTAGAAGTTAATCAAAAGTTACGAGATTTAGGGATGATTCCACAAGCGATTGACTTGATAATAGTGCATTTAATTGACAACAATTTTTTGAACGAAAGTCGCTTTGCTTGCAGTTTTGCCCGAGGGAAACACCGCATCAAATATTGGGGAAAAATCAGGATTGTAAATGAGTTGAAGGCCAGGCATATTTCTAAATTTAATATTGATTTGGGATTGAAAGAAATTAGCTTAGAGGAATATTGGCTCACTTTCGAAAAATTAGCCAATCACCATTGGGAAATCATGACTGAAAAAAACGCGTTGAAAAAGCGTAAGAAATTTTGTGATTTCATGCTCCGAAAAGGATTTGAAAGCGCAATGGTTTACGAAAAATTAAAGGAATTAGAGAAAGAAGAAAAGCCATAACAGTTAGAAATTCAATTTCCTAAAAACTTGGCTGTCTTGCAAAAAAGTTATAATTTTGCAACCCAATTTTAGCACCTAAAATAAAGATCAAATGGAAATCAAAAGAATAGCAATTGATGCTGTAAATGAAATAATTGAAATGACAGTTGTCCACATGGATTACAAAGGTCAAGTAGCGAAAAGAATCAACGAAAAAATGCCTTTAGCAACCGTAAAAGGTTTTAGAAAAGGAGCTGTTCCAAAAGATTTAGTAGCAAAACAATACGGAAAACCAATCAAAATAGAAGAAGTTCAGAAAGTAGTAGATTTGGCTTTAGAGCGTTTTATCGTTTCAGAACGATTAAATTTGCTAGGAACGCCAATTCCAGTTGAAAATGAAAATTTTTCTTGGGACAATGAAGAAATGGTTTTTAAATTTGAAATCGGTCTTGCACCAAATTTTGATTTAGATTTAGAACCTAAGACTGAAATCATAAAATACAACGTAATTGCAGACGAAAAGCTGATTGATGGTCAACTTAAACGCATCCAAAAACAATTTGGAACAGCAATTCATCAAGATGAAATTACCGAAAATAGCGATATTAAAGGTACTTTTTCAAATGCAGAAAATAACATCAACAAAGCAACAGAAATCACTTTAGATTTATTTAAAGATAAAGCTACTGCAAAAAAATTCATAGGTAAAAAACCTGGCGATGTTGTTGTATTAAGCACAAAAGGACTTTTCAATGACGACCATCAATTGATGGATTATTTGGGAGTGCACCACGACGATGTGCATGGTTTAGCAATTGATGTTGAATTCACAATCGAATCTATCAAAGGAACAGAATTGGCCAATTTTGACCAAGAATTGTTCGACAAGCTTTTTGGAGAAGGAAAAATCGCTTCTTTAGATGAATTGAAAGCGAAAATTAAAGAAGATGCAGAAGCGCAATTTGCCATTCAATCTCAAGAAAAATTATACAGAGATGTGCAAGAAGCATTAATCGACAATACAAAATTCGATTTACCAGCACAATTCTTAAAAAAATGGTTGCAAAACGCTGGCGAAAAACAACTCTCTGAAGCGGAAGCGGAAATCGAGTACAACCGTTCAGAAAAAGGGTTGCGTTTTCAAATGATTGAAGGTAAAGCAATGGCTCAAACCGATTTGAAAGTAACTTTTGAGGATTTAAAAAGTTTCACAACCAATTTAATTCGTCAACAAATGGCACAGTTTGGTCAAGCTAATGCTTCCGAACAAGAAATTGAAGGCATCGTAGCAAAAGTATTGTCTAATCAAGAAGAAGTAAAACGACTTTCTCAAGAAGTGGTAAAAGAAAAAATGCTACAAGTTTTTGTAGAAAAAGCAAATCCAACGCCTAAAGAAGTTACTTATGATCAATTTGTAGCAGCAATGTACGGCGAATAATTTATAAATAATTTAATACCTTTGAGCGTCATAATTTTGTAATTTTGACGCTCAATTTTTTTTGAAGCTATTACTGCTCTTTGTTGCAAGTTTTTTCAAGCCTTCCTTTTTTTGTAAGGAATAAAAAGAGCTTCCTTGTGGTCGCTTTTTTTCTCCAACAAAAAATAGTCAGTCTTTTCAAAAAGCTTTCCACTTCGATCAGGGCTAAAATCATAAACTTTTGATGAGTTATTTTCAAGATGCACGACAATTTGACAAAAACAAAAAACGGAACGAACTTTGATTCTCAATTATAGTTGTTTCTAAACATATAACTTATAAACATAAAACCTTTTTTATAATGAACTACACGAAGGAATTTAAAAAATTTGCTACAAAACACCAAGGTGTAAACGCAATGTACTACGACAAAATAGTTGGAGCGATGACACCAACAAACATGACGCCATATATTATTGAAGAACGTCAACTCAACGTTTCTCAATTGGACGTTTTTTCAAGATTGATGATGGACAGAATCATTTTTCTCGGAACAGGAATCGATGATCAAATCGCCAATATTGTGCAAGCTCAATTGCTTTTTTTAGAAAGTGCCGATGCTTCTAAAGACATTCAAATTTATTTGAACTCTCCTGGCGGAAGCGTTTATGCTGGTTTAGGAATATACGACACCATGCAATTTATCAAACCAGATGTTGCCACCATTTGTACCGGAATGGCAGCCTCGATGGGTGCTGTTTTGCTTTGTGCGGGTGCTGCTGGAAAACGTTCTGCACTGCCACATTCTCGCGTAATGATTCACCAACCCTCAGGTGGAGCTCAAGGAGTTGCAACCGATATGGAAATCAACTTACGTGAAATGCTGAAATTGAAAGACGAATTGTATCAAATTATTTCTCATCATTCTGGGCAAACTTTCGACAAAGTCCATAAAGATTCCGAACGCGATTATTGGATGATTGCCGATGAAGCCAAAGAATACGGAATGATTGATGAAGTTTTAAGAAGAAAATAAATTTAGTTAAAAAGTTTCATGTTTCATGTTTCAAGTTGTTAAAATGACTTGAAACTTGAAACAAAAAAGACTTGAAACAAAAACCTGATGGCAAAACAAACCCTTGAATGTTCTTTCTGCGGAAGGAAAAAACCCGAAACGAATTTATTGATTGCTGGTATTGACTCACATATCTGCGATCGATGCATTGAGCAAGCGCATGGCATTGTATTAGAAGAAATAAAATCGTCGGCTGGAACAAAAAGTTCAGTTGATTTGATTTTGAAAAAACCAAAAGAAATTCGTGCATTTTTAGATCAATATGTTATTGGACAAGACCAAACCAAAAAAGTAATGTCTGTTGCCGTTTACAATCACTACAAAAGATTGATGCAACAAGACGAAAATGATGAAGTTGAAATTGAAAAATCAAACATCATTATGGTGGGACAAACTGGAACAGGAAAAACTTTGGTTGCCAAAACCATTGCTAAAATGCTAGATGTTCCGTTGGCAATAGTTGACGCCACCGTTTTGACTGAAGCAGGTTACGTTGGAGAAGATGTGGAAAGTATTTTAACCCGATTGCTTCAAGCGGCTGATTACGATGTAACAAAAGCAGAACGCGGCATTGTTTTTATTGATGAAATCGATAAAATTGCACGTAAAAGCGATAATCCATCAATCACAAGAGATGTTTCAGGAGAAGGTGTTCAACAAGCTTTGTTAAAATTATTAGAAGGTACCGTTGTAAATGTTCCACCAAAAGGAGGACGTAAACATCCAGACCAAAAATTTGTTGAAGTCAACACCCAAAACATTTTGTTTATTGCAGGCGGCGCTTTCGACGGAATTGAAAGAGTTATTTCCAAAAGATTAAACCGACAAGCAGTTGGTTACAACACATCAAAAAATGCAGACGAAATAGACAAAAATAATTTGTTGCAATACATCATACCAAAAGACATTAAAGATTTCGGTTTGATTCCTGAAATAATTGGGCGTTTACCGGTGTTGACGCACATGGATCCATTGGACAGAGCAACGCTTCGCGCGATTTTGACACAACCAAAAAATGCATTAATCAAGCAATATCAAAAATTATTTTTGATGGACGATGTAGTATTTTCAATTACAGATGAAGCGTTAGATTTTATAGTAGAAAAAGCACTAGAATACAAATTAGGAGCCAGAGGATTACGTTCGCTTTGCGAAGCGATTTTGACCGATGCCATGTATGAATTGCCAAGTTCTGACGAAAAGATTTTAGAAATAGATTTTGATTATGCGAAAGAAAGTTTGAACAAGAATTTATTGAAGCGATTGGAAATTGCTTCATAGCGAAGATTATCGAATACAATTATGATTTTGATTTAGGATAAAAAAAAGTTTGACGAATTTTTGATTCATCAAACTTTTTTTTTAGTTCGGCACTTTTTACTAAATAATTCGAAAAAACAAACATTAGTTATTTCACCCGAACGACAAAATAGTTTTTCTTACCGCTTTGCAATACAACAAATTGATTGTTGATTAAATCTTTGGCGGTTAAAACAAACTCTTCGTTTACTTTTTCTTTGTTTACAGAGATAGAATTCGCTGTCAAAGCGCGTCTTGCTTCTCCGTTTGATTTAAAAAATCCAGTTTTTTCGTTCAAAATATTTACGATATTAATTCCGGTTTCAATTTCGCTCAAAGGAATCTCTGCTTGAGGAACGCCATCAAAAACTTCTAAAAATGTAATTGCATCCAATTTTCTAAGTCCATCCATTGAAGGACTAAAAAAAGCATTTGACGCTTCAATGGCTTTGTCTAAATCCTCTTTTGAATGAACAAAAATTGTAACTTCTTCTGCCAATCGTTTTTGCAAAACCCTTAAATGAGGTGCCGTTTGATGTTCTTCAATTAAATGTGCTATTGTATTTTGGTCTAGAAATGTAAAGATTTTAACGTATTTTTCAGCATCAACGTCGGTTGTGTTTAACCAAAATTGATAAAATTTATAAACCGAAGTTTTATCGGCAGTCAGCCAAACATTTCCACCTTCTGACTTTCCAAATTTGGACCCATCGGATTTTGTAACCAACGGACTTGTCATTGCAAATGCTTTTGCATCGGAATTCACGTTCATTCTGCGCACCAATTCGGTGCCTGTTGTAATATTGCCCCACTGGTCGCTACCACCCATTTGCAGCAAACAATTGTAGTTTTTGTGTAAATGATAAAAATCGTAACCTTGAATTAATTGATAGGTAAATTCAGTAAAACTCATGCCATCGCCTTCACTTGAGATGCGTTTTTTGACAGATTCTTTCGCCATCATATAGTTTACGGTGATGCGTTTTCCAACTTCGCGCGCAAAATCGATAAACGAAAATGCCTTCATCCAATCGTAATTGTTTACTAAAACAGGAGCGTTTTTTTCGGTTGAATTAAAGTCTAAAAAGCGAGATAAAACTTGCTTAATTCCTGCAACATTATGGTTCAATGTTGCTTCGTCTAATAAATTTCTTTCGTCTGATTTTCCAGAAGGATCACCAATCATTCCGGTTGCTCCACCAACAAGCGCAATGGGTTTGTGGCCAAATTTTTCTAAATGAACCAACAATATAATAGGAACTAAATTGCCGATGTGCAAAGCATCTGAAGTTGGATCAAAACCGATGTAGGTAGTGGTCATTTCTTTAAGCAATTGCTCTTCTGTGCCGGGCATAATGTCGTGGACTAGGCCTCTCCATTGCAATTCTGTGATGATATTGTTCATTTTTTATTTTCAAGATTTTTGCAAATATAAGTCATTTCAATGCCAAAAGTCAATATCCAATTCAATTTCAAAAATCAATTACAATTTCAAAAATCTAAAATCAAACAGCTATCTTTACAAAATGGTTTTAGTTACAGGAGGAACGGGTTTTTTGGGAAGTCATTTGTTGATTCATTTACTAGAAAATGATGAAAATGTCCGTGCCATTTATCGAAATGAAGACAGTATTTTAAAAGTGAAATCGCTATTTTCAAAATTAAGCAATTCCAACTTATTTGAAAAAATAGAATGGATAAAAGCAGACATTTTAGACATTTCTGCTTTAATGACGGCTTTTCAAGACATTGATTATGTCTATCACTGTGCTGCATTGGTTTCGTTTGACCCAAAAGACGAAGATTTACTTAGGAAAATCAACATCGAAGGAACAGCCAATATTGTTAATTTTTGTTTGGAATATCAAATAAAAAAACTCTGCTATATCAGTTCTATTGCGGCGTTAGGTGACTTATTAGATTTTGAAAATACAATAACTGAGGCCACCGAGTGGAATCCCGAAAAGGACCATAGCGATTATGCCATTTCAAAATATGGTGCTGAAATAGAAGTTTGGCGCGCACAGCAAGAAGGATTAGATTGCGTTGTGATAAACCCGGGCGTTATCTTAGGAATTACAAGCAATTGGGATGAAGGAAGTGGAAAGATTTTTAAAACCATTTTCAACGGATCGCATTTTTACACCAAAGGCATTTCAGGTTTTGTCGCGGTAACAGATGTTACAAAAATTATGTTTCAGTTAATGAAAAGTAGTCACAAAAATCAAAAATACATTGTTGTAGCAGAGAATATTGTTTTTCAAGATTTAATCAATTTGATTGCTGCTGGTTTAAATATAAAAAGGCCAACATTCGAAGCGCAAAAGTGGCTATTGGAATTAATCTGGAGAATAGATTGGGTCAGTAGTAATTTGTTCTTTCAAAAAAGGAAATTGTCTAAATTGATGGTTAAATCTCTATTTTCTTTGGATTTATATGATAATAGTAAGATAAAAACTACGCTTGATTTTAAATTTGAAAGTGTAGATGATTGCATTAAAAAGACTTGCGAATTTTATTTACATAAAAATCATTACAAATGATAATTTTCAATCTTGAACTGTTTTTTATTTTGATGATGAAAAAACCAAAGATTGAGAAATAGACAAAATGATACTAAATAAAAAAGCAGTAAAAAAAGAATGAACTGCAAAACCTTCTACAATTTTTGTGCACAAAACAATCATCAATCCGTTGATAATTAACAGAAAAAGTCCCAATGTTAAAATAGTTACTGGTAAAGTCAAGATTACTAAAACGGGTTTCACAATCAAATTTAACAAAGCTAAAACAATTGCTACCAAGATTGAAGTTGAAAAACTATCGACTGTAACACCTGGCAAAAATCTAGCAATTATTAAAACAAGTATTGCAGTGATTAAAATTCGGACTAAAACATTCATTTTTTATAGGTTAAGAGATATCTTATCGTCAGCAAAATTACAATTTATAAGTTAAA
>CALPKO020000063.1 GCA_943324165.2 Bdellovibrio sp. ZAP7
ACCTTTATTATGGTGATTCTTCGCTATTGAACAAATTGAAATACTATCCAATTGCCTTGCTTTTGATAATTGTTTTGTTCGGAACATTGTTTTTTAATTTCTATCAGAGCACAAAAATAGCCACACAAAACAAACTTTGGGCAGGAATGGCAAAGGAAACTGCGCACCAAATCGGAACACCACTTTCTTCGTTGATCGGTTGGTTAGAAATTATGAAAGCTGATAATGTGGATGAAACTACGGTAACTGAAATAGAAAAAGACATTGTTCGATTACAAACCATTACAGACCGCTTTTCTAAAATTGGTTCTGATCCCGTTTTAGAAAATTTAGACCTGATTGCTGAAACCGAAAAGTCATTTGAGTACTTGAAATCAAGGTTTTCAAAGCAAGTAATCTTTTCATTTACAGCTCCAAATTATTCGATTCCAATTGCAATAAATGCAGCATTGCACAGCTGGACAATAGAAAATTTAGTAAAAAATGCAATCGACGCCATGAAAGGAAGAGGGAATGTGGACATTGCTATAATCGATGAAGATAAAATGGTAAAGATTTACGTTTCCGATTCTGGAAAAGGAATTCCGAAAAACCAATTTAGGAGTGTGTTTGAACCAGGCTTTACGACTAAAAAAAGAGGTTGGGGTTTGGGTCTTTCGCTCACAAAAAGGATTGTAGAAGAGTACCACAAAGGAAAAATTAAGGTCACCCATTCCGAAATCGGCAAAGGAACAACGATGCAAGTGAGTTTTAGAAAAATAGTATAATTGTTTCGCTTAAAATTACATTCTATGTTCCTAAACACTGCAACTTAAACCTTAATTTCAAAAACAATTCAAAACTAAATCGATAAAAATTGTTATTTTACATTCAGACTTTTACCTTTGTAAGTCGAATAAAAAGAGTACAATGAATCAAAATAGCAAACGCAGAGAAGCTTTATTATACCACGCGAAACCTACTCCAGGTAAAATTCAGGTGGTGCCGACCAAAAAATATGCCACCCAAAGAGACCTTTCTTTGGCTTATTCTCCTGGTGTTGCCGAACCATGTTTAGAAATTGCGAAAGACATTAATAATGTTTACAAATATACTGCAAAAGGCAATTTAGTAGCCGTTATCACTAATGGAACAGCCGTTTTAGGTCTAGGTGATATTGGTCCAGAAGCTTCTAAACCCGTTATGGAAGGCAAAGCTTTGCTGTTTAAAATTTTTGCTGATATTGATGTTTTTGATATTGAAGTCGGAACAAAAGACATTGATGCTTTTATAGAAACGGTCAAAAACATTGCACCAACTTTTGGAGGAATAAACTTAGAAGACATTAAAGCGCCAGAATCTTTCGAAATCGAACGCCGATTGGTGGAAGAACTAAATATTCCGGTGATGCACGACGACCAGCACGGAACAGCAATTATATCGTCGGCAGCATTGTTAAATGCTTTAGAATTAGCAGATAAAAAAACAGAAAACGTAAAAGTAGTAGTTTCGGGTGCTGGTTCAGCTGCTTTGGCTTGTGCGAATTTGTATGTGCTTTTAGGCATCAAAGCAGACAATATTATTATGTTTGACAAAGACGGAGTGCTTTCGTCTGAAAGAACAGATTTGTCGCCTCTTCAACAAAAATATGCCAAAGGTCTGCCCAACATCGATTTGAAAACCGCTTTGATAGGAGCAGATGTTTTTTTAGGACTTTCAGCAGGAAACATTTTGAAACCAGACATGCTAATCGGAATGGCGAATGATCCTATTGTTTTTGCAATGGCCAATCCAATTCCCGAAATAGATTATGATGTGGCGATTGCTACTCGAAAAGACATAATCATGGCGACTGGTCGCTCAGACCATCCTAATCAGGTGAACAATGTTTTGGGATTTCCCTATATTTTTCGGGGTGCTTTAGATGTGCGTGCAACTAAAATAAATGAAGCTATGAAAATGGCTGCAGTTCGTGCACTAGCCGCTTTGGCAAAAGAGCATGTGCCTGAACAAGTGAATATTGCTTACGGCGAAACCAAACTGAATTTTGGTCGTGATTATATCATTCCAAAACCATTCGATCCTAGATTGATTACAACCGTAGCGCCAGCAGTGGCAAGAGCAGCTATGGAATCTGGTGTTGCGTTGCACCCAATTCACGATTGGAACCGCTATGAAGAGGAACTTGCCGAACGCATGGGATCTGATAACAAAATGGTGCGCCTTTTGGCCAACAGAGCTAAAATGAATCCTAAAAGGATTGTTTTTGCCGAAGCCGATCATTTGGATGTTTTGAAAGCAGCTCAAATTGTAATGGAAGAAGGGATTGGATTTCCAATACTTTTGGGTAATAAAGACATTATTTTAGAACTTAAATCAGAGTTAGGATTTGATGCAGAAGTGCCAATATATGACCCAAAAACGAAAGAGGAAGACGAAAGAAGATTGAAATATGCCGATATTTATTGGCAATCTCGACAACGGAGAGGAATTTCTTTGTTAGATGCACAAAAATGGATGCGGGAAAGAAATTATTTTGCCGCCATGATGGTGAACGAAGGTGATGCAGATGCGCTTGTTACAGGTTATTCCAGAAGTTATCCTTCAGTGATAAAGCCCATGATGCAGCTGATTGACAAAGCACCTGGTATCTCGCTTATTGCAACTGCCAACATGATGATGACCAATCGTGGACCAATGTTTTTATCAGATACGGCAATCAATCCAAATCCATCGGCCCAAGATTTAGCCAAAATCGCCTTAATGACAGCCAAAACAGTTAGAATGTTTGGATTAGAACCTGTAATTGCGATGATTTCCTATTCCAATTTTGGGTCGTCAACCAATGAAAGCGCAGTGAAAGTGCGTGAAGCCGTTTCCTATTTACATAAATATTATCCTGATATGATTATTGATGGAGAAATTCAGACCGATTTTGCATTGAATGCCGAAATGTTGAGAAAGAAATTCCCATTTTCTAAATTAGCCGGCAAAAAAGTAAATACGCTGATTTTCCCTAATTTGGAAGCCGCTAATATCACTTACAAATTGCTAAAAGAACTTTATAATGTAGATTCTATCGGTCCAATTATTTTAGGAATGGATAAACCAGTTCACATTTTTCAATTGGGAGCAAGTGTTGAAGAAATGGTAAACATGGCAGCTGTTGCCGTCGTTGATGCACAAGAAAAAGAGAAAAAGAAAAATACAGATTAATTGAAAAGTAAGTTTCTGATTTGAAAGTTTCGTTTTCAAACCACCTTAAATCAAAAAAGCTCATCACAATAAAGTGAAAAGCTTTTCATTGGTCTAACTACTAAACCGTGATACGAGTTACAAATTCGTATCGAAAACAACACAACTTTCTTTGGTGCTTTCTTGGGGCAAAAAAGCGATTCACTTCTGAATCGCTTTCCCCAATTTCGCGGTCTGGACGGGACTCGAACCCGCGACCCCGTGCGTGACAGGCACGTATTCTAACCAACTGAACTACCAAACCTCTGCATAATTGCGAGTGCAAATATAAGATTGATTTTTGATTTCACAAGCATTTTCTGTGATTAAAATGAAAAAAAATCACTTCGCCTAACCAAAACTTTGTTTTTCAACTAAATAAGTGGTCATTATTTTTTCAAAATTATCGCTAACACTAACCGGAACGTACTTAATTTTGTTTTGAGCGCAAGTCTGGACAATCTTTTTGAAGTACTGCGCGACTTGTTTTTCGTACTCACTTTTTACATTATCAGCATAAATATTGATTTCTTCACCTGTTTCCAAATCAATAAATTTGCGTGGCGCATTATCAAAATCAAAATTTAACTCCGTTTTATTGTCAATAATATGAAATAAAACCACTTTGTGTTTGTTGTGCTTCAAATGTTGCAACGCATTAAACAAAGCCTCTTCGTTGCCAGATTGAAACATGTCTGTAAAAAGGACAATCATTGAACGGCGTTTCATCTTTTCGGCAATTTGATGCAAAAAAGTAGTTGTTTCTGTACTTTTTGGTTCTTTTTTAGTTTCCAAAAGTGCCTCCAACTTGTTCAAAATCATTCTGTGGTGACGATCACTTCCTTTTTCAGGCGCATAATATTCATATGAATCAGAAAAAACGCTCAAACCTACGGCATCTCTTTGTTTTTTCAATAAATTCATCAAAACAGCTGAGGCTAAAACAGCAAATCCAATTTTACTTTCAAAAAAAGGTTGGTTTTCTTTTATTTTAGGATAATGCATCGAAGTGGAATTGTCTATAATTAAATGACAACGCAAATTCGTTTCTTCTTCGTATCTTTTGGTATACAAACGGTCGGTTTTCGCAAATAATTTCCAATCGATGTGCTTGGTACTTTCACCAGCATTATAGACTTTATGTTCTGCAAATTCAGCAGAAAATCCATGAAAAGGGCTTTTGTGCATACCAGAAATAAATCCTTCAACAATTTGATTGGCTAATAATTCAAGGTGCTTAAAACGTGATATTTTTTCTATTTGATCTTCAATCTTCATCTATCAAATGTAAAATTTTAATTTGAAATTATAAATTATATTTTAAACTAAAAATGATATACCGCGGCTGCACATTATATTGCGAAGTTCGAGTAGCATACTGGTCAAAACTGTCATCGTTGAGCGAAGTGGTATTTAACAAATTGGTCGCTCCCACTTTATATTCCCATTTTGAATCTTTCTTTTGATATACTAAGCTTGCGCTTAAAAAATCATATTCGTTGTTGACTGTTTTGCTGTTGTTGTAATAGTGATAAAACTCGTATTCCGAAACAAATGAAAAACTATCCAAGAAAAAATAGTCCAATCGAACATAGGGTTTCTCGGTGTAAAAAGTAGTTTTATTGTAATTGTTGGAAGTGATGCTATAGCCGACTTCTACGTTAGGAATTTTTTTATAATTAGTTGATGCTGACAAATTATAATTTTGGGTAAAACTTTCTGTTTGAAAAGGTTTTCCGTTTTGGATATTATTAAATTTAGACCAATTGACACTTGCGCTTAACGATGCTTTGTAAAATCTTGAAAAAGACCGTCCATAACTCCCATTTGAAGTAAAAGTTTCGTCTGCAAAATTAGAATTGATAGGCGTTGAAGTTTGATTAATACCTTCAAAAACAGCATTTGTTTTAACGGGATCTACTCTTTTTGTGTAATTGATTGCAGCAAAAATGTTCTCGAAATTAAACATATTGTATTTAAAATACCGCAACGAATGCACTTGTGATGTTGCATTTTCGAGCAATCGGTTTCCTCTAAAAAGACTGCTGTAGTTGTTCAAAATATAACCTTGCGCCAATTGGTTAATATCTGTAAAATCGTTTGTTAACGAAAAATTATAAGTCAACGTTTCTGCTTTTTTTATTTGGTACAAGGCATAAAAATCGGGTAATAATCTTGTGAAATTTAAAGTGTAATCTGAGGATAATTGATTGTTGGTCATATTATACGTGTGCAAACTAACACCCGGCGTAAAAGTGAATTTTCCAGTCAGAAACTTAAAGTGCAAACCCAAAAATGTGTCATTAAAGTTGTATTTTACTTTATTGTTGTTTTCAACATCGGTTAAATTGTTTTGATTTCCGTTGTCTAACATTTGAAAGATAGAAGAATTAAAATTTTGATGTGAATAGGTGTTGCCAAGTGTTACATTAAAGTTACTTTTCGGCGTTACCATATAATAGTAATCTAATTTCGAATCTATTTTATTGGTTTTTACAAACCGATTTTGATTGATTTTGTTTCGTTCTTGTCCGCCAACATAACCCTTTAAATCAAATGGTTTTGTTTGTAAATTGGCATTGAAAAATGGATTTTCATCTTGGTACAAATGTTGCATCTCAAAAGCAAAAACATTTTTGTCGCTTTGCGTAAAATACAAACTTAAATTTTGGTTAAACGAAGTTGGATTTTGTCTTTTGTTGGTCGAAATATTTTCAGAACTGGAATTAGCATCTATAATTGTTGTTCTCAATAAATCTTTCATTTCATCTTGTTCAGAAAGTTTAGATAAAATATCGTAATCAATTTGAAGTTTTGCATTTGGTTTGTAGCTCGAACTCAGTTTAAACAATCCTAAATTACTTTTTTGATGGGCAATTTCACCGCTTTTCTGTTGATTGCCAGAGGTTAAAATCGTGTTTTGAGATTTCGTTTCTAATTCGGTTGTTGAAGAGGAAAGAATTGCAAAACCACTCAAAGTCCATGCTTTTGTTGGATTATATGAAAAATTTGTTGCGCCAAAGCGGGTTTCAATTTCCTTTGCTCTGTTGTTGCGCAGAAGTGATATTCCTAAATCGTTGGACGAAACATTAAAACTACTTCCGCCTTTTTTCATCATACTTCTAAAGCCTCCCGTAAATTTAAAATAATCTTGAACAGTAAGTGGTAGTTCACCAATATTATTAAAATTTGTTATTAAATTAATGCTATATTTCGGACTATAATAAAACAATTTCGGATTGACAATATAGCGTTTGTTTGGTCCCAAGCCAGCAGTAACGTCACCAAACCAAAAGTTCTTTTTTCCTTTTTTTAATTTGATGTTCATCGCCACATTTTCTTCATTGTTTTCCAATCCTTTCAACTGACCAACTTCATTATAATTTCTCAAAACTTGTACTTTTTCAATGGCATCGGCTGGAATGTTTTTCACTCCTAATTTTGTGTCTCCGTCAAAAAAATCTTTTCCTTCCACCATCAATTTGGAAACTTTTTTGCCTTCTACTTCCACTTCGCCATCCGCATTTACGACTACTCCAGGGAGTTTTTTCAGTACATCTTCTAGTTTTCTTTCCGTTCCTGATGTAAAAGAATCCGCATTGTAAACAATCGTATCGCCTTTGATTGAAACCGGCATTTCTTGCACAATTTCTACGCCTTCCAAATCAAATCCGCCTTCTTGAAGCACAATCGATTTGTTGATATTTTCGTTTTGAGTTACAATCGTTAAATCGCGCGATTTGAAACCAATAAAACTGACTTTCACAGAATAGCTTGCATTAGCTTTTAAAGACAATTGAAATCGACCTTTATCGTTGGTAATGCTATAACCGTCCATTGCTTTTGTGTCGAGATTGACCGCCATTACATTTGCCATTTCTAAAGGACGTTTCAGCGAGTCTTGCACAACACCTTCAAATTTTATGGTTTGGGAGAAAGATAATGTGGAATATAAGAAGGCCAAAAAAAGTAGTGTTTTATGCATCTTTATACATTTAATTTTGAATAAATAAAAAATTGAAATTCTAGATGTATTTACATGATTGAATTGTTCAAC
>CALPKO020000064.1 GCA_943324165.2 Bdellovibrio sp. ZAP7
AGTTCGCAAATCATATTCTTTTCTGTTATTGAATTGAAAAGCATATTGCAAACTTATGGATTCCCCATCTTTGACATAATAATTGTAATTGAGTTTCGCCAAATGATGTTGGATTTTTTGTTTCGGATTTTTAATAGAATAAGTAAAATCTTTCACTACCCAAGGCGTTTGATTGTTGATAGCATTGTACAAATCATTCACATTTCCAATATGTGAAGCACTCAAAATGGCAATGGTTGCGTTGTAAAAACTGTAAAAAGCAGCAACATCAAATTTCTTACCCGCGTATTTCAAATCTCCAGAAAAATTGGCTTCTCGATTTCCGGTATTCGATAAAACATAATTCGGCGTTGTTCGATCGCCATAATATTTAAAACTTCCTTGGGCATTCCAACTCCAATCGCAAAAATTACCTTTGTGCAAGCTAGAAGAAATCGTGCCGCCGCGACCATTGGATTCTGTGGTAACGATTGTTTTTCCGAAAAGCGTATCCTTTTTTACACTTATAGGTTCGATGATTACGATTCCGCCAATCGCATCACCGCTGTATTGTAAGCCAGAAGCACCTTTCAAAACCGTAATCTTTCCTGCTGCATTCACATCAAAATTTGGCGCGTGTTCGATGCCCCATTGTTGGTCTTCTAGTTTTACGTTATTATTGAAAACAGGCACCCTACTGCTATGCAAACCATTAATTATTGGTTTCACTATCGTGCTACCGCTTTTTAAAAGTGAAACTCCAGCAACTTCTTTTAGTATGTTTCCTAAAGATTGACTACTGTATTTTTCAATGGTTTTCTCTTTAATTTTATCTTCTAAAACGGAATGATTGAAATAATTGTCTTTGTGCTGCAGGACAACTTCTTCCAATAGTTCTGTTTTTTGTTTCATCTTAAAATCAATTGTGAGATTGCCTTTGACTTCAATGATTGTATCAATGGGTTTGTAGCCAATATAAGAAATATAAACTTTTGCAGTTCCATTCGGAAAATTGCTAAAAGCATAAGAACCATCCTTTCTACTGTTGGTGGATTGTGAAGAAATGTGCACATGGCATTTCTCTAATGCCTTGTTGTTTTCGTCTGTTATTTTTCCACCAATTGTATTTTGGCTATAAATAGTACCCAAAAACAATAGGCAAAAAAGCAAGTGTGTTTTTTGCATTTTATAAATTTTTAAATTTTGTAACCGAAAAAGTATTGAAAATTTAAACCGTTGGCGGTCCTCGAAGAGAAAAAGAACTGCCGCTGAAAAACGAAATGCATTCGGAAGTACTTAAAAAAGAAGATTTATAAAAAAAAGAACTGTTGTGTAAATTAAAATCTACATTTTCCTTTTGAATTGATGAACTAAAGGCAAACTCACAAACAAAACAATGCTCAAAACCTTGGTGGGCATGATTTACTTCTGTTTTGTTTGGTGCGTATTGATGATTGCAATGCTGGGCAGTTACAAATTGCTCTAAATGATGAAAAGAATGAAGTGATTGCAAAAATATTGCTCCCAATATTAGGACCGAAAACAACAAACTTATTATGGAATATTTCTTTTTCATCAAACACAAATATAAGATAAGGTAAAATCAAATCGATTGAATTTAACAAATTTTATGATTTTAGAAATTCTGGCATTCTTTATCATAAATTTTCAAAATAGCCCTCCAGAATTAATTCCATATAGAATAATTGATAAAAATTAAGCTCTCGCTTTGCTATTTATTCTATTTGTAATTACTAAGATTATCTTATAAAAACGTTCTTGCGTTTTGAGATAATCACTTTTCAATTTTAATAGCAGCGAAGTACGACCTTGCTCGATTTTTTTTAATTAAAAAAAAGTAAAAGCGACTTGCTATATTTTTATCTTAAAAAAATAGATGAAATTAGCACAAGAATTTGAAATTGCTGTCGTCTAACAATTAAACGAAAACAATCCATTATGAAAAAGTTATATTTTAGTCTATTTTTATTAGCTAATGCTACTCTACTACAAGCACAATATAACACTTTAACAATTCCTGAAGCTTATTATGGAACCTCGGGTGCTGATGGCGTAACGTTTAATCTCACTATAAAAGATACCCTAAAGCAATTACGTCCAACAGGAAATACAACAGTTACAGGGTCAATATCTAGTCCCAATTTGAAAACAAATTTCTGGGGACCTACTTTGATAATGAATAAAAACGATGTTGTTCATTTAAATGTTACTAACCATTTGAATGAAGAAACTACTGTACACTGGCATGGAATGCACCTGCCAGCTGTAATGGATGGCGGGCCACATCAAGTGATACCAGCAGGGACTGTTTGGCAACCTTATTGGACCGTTTTAAATCAAGCGGCCACATTGTGGTATCACCCCCATTTGCATGAAATGACACAAACGCAAATTACAAAGGGCGTTGGAGGTTTTATTATCGTTAAAGACCCTCAAGAGACAGCTCTTAATTTACCGAGAACTTATGGCGTTGATGACATTGTTTTAGCGTTAACGAGCCGAGGTTATACCACTGCCAATCAATTTAACGCTCCGCCCGCATCTACACGTGCCTATGGAGATTATATGCTGGTAAATGGAACTCCAAGTCCGCAAATTAGTTTGCCAAAACAGTATGTGAGATTGCGTATTTTGAATGCAGAAATTGAACGAGGTTATAACCTTGGCTTTAGCGACAATAGGACTTTTTATATTATTGGAAATGATGGCGGCTTATTAAATGCTCCTGTTGCGGCAACAAGAATAAAATTAATGGTAGGTGAGCGAGTTGAAATTTTGGTGAATTTAGGTGCCGACGCAGTGGGTTCAAGTTTTGATTTAAAAGCATATAATTCTGGACAATCAAATAGTTTTCCTGGAGGTGAACCTCAACAAGGTGGTCAGTTCGGAAGCTTATTAAATAATATTGATTTTAATATTTTACGTATAAATGTAGCATCAACAACTACAGCATCAATCCCTGTTACTGCGGTACCAAGCGCATTGGCAACAAACACCTATTGGACAGCTGCCGACGCGACCGTAAACAGAACATTGGCGATAACTGGTGGACAAAACGGAGGTGCTATTCCATTTTCATTTGACAATACCGTTTTTGATCTCAATACTATTAACAAAACGGTCAACTTGAATGCCATTGAAAAATGGACAGTCACCAATACAAATGGTGTTTTTGGGCATTCCTTTCATTTGCATGATGTAGAATTTAAAATTATATCCAGAAGCACTGGCGCGGTTGGCGCTTATGAATCTGGATGGAAAGACACATTCTTTATTAGTAAAAACGAATCTGTTACTTTTGTTGCCAAGTTTGATGACTTTGCCGATTCAGATGTAAACCACCCGTATATGTACCATTGTCACTTTGCTAATCATGAAGATGAGGGAATGATGGGACAATTTATAGTAACTGCTCCCTTGAGCAATAATCAAAATACGCTAAATACCGATTTTAGTTTGTTTCCAAATCCAGCAAGTGAAAAATTATACATCAATTTGAAAGATACAGATGCTGAGATTTATTATATCACCATCACTACACTTGAAGGGAGGATTGCAATGTTACTTCCTCAGCCACAATGGAAAAATGGAGTTGATATTTCTTATTTGTCAACAGGTACTTATCTGATAAAAATAATGGACATGAAAACAAAATCGATAACAACTAAAAAGTTTATCAAAAAATAAATCATGAAAAAGCCGAGATATAATGCAATTTTAAAGACATTGGTTGTATCGTCAATTTGTTTTACGTTTTTAAATTTCAGTTTCCGCGAAAGGCAGATCAAAAATTTTAGTTTAAAGAACGTTGATAATAAAGTAGTGGTTCTTTCTAGTTTTAAAAATGCAAAAGGTTTTATGGTTGTTTTTTTGTGTAACCAATGTCCGATGGCTAAAATGTACACCAATAGGTTGAACAGAATAAATGAGGAATATAAAGCAAAAGGAGTCTATCTTTTGGCAATTAACGCAATGGATACATTGGCTTATGCGGAAGAATCATTTGTCTTAATGAAAAAGAAAGCTAAAAAAGAAAATCTCAATTTCCCTTATTTACAAGACAAATTACAAATTGTAGCAAAGCAATTTTCTGCAACACATACGCCACAGGCTTTTTTGATTTGGAAAAATAGCAACGGACAATACTCCATCAAATATGAGGGCTCTATTGACGATAATGCAGGAGATGCATTAAATGCAAAACCTTATTTGACAGAAGCTGTGGATGCTCTTTTACTCAATAAACGTGTTCCTAATCCGAAAACAGAATCTTTTGGATGCAAAATATTTTACAGAGGGGTAAAAAAAATGCTCTAGCGTTTTTAGCACGGCATTTTAAAAAAATATTGCAAACTGTCAGGTGAAATTATAAAATAAACCTAAGTTCACTGATTTTTTTTATTAGGACGATGAAAATAAATTGTAATTTTTAATTCCAGTTTCTTCTTTTCCCCAGTTTACCGATGATTCAATTAAATATGGTTTTAAACTAAAACTGAAGAAAGGTAACAAATTAAATAGCAAGAGATTTAGTACTTACTTTTTATTTCGTCCAATTGTATACAATTCTAGTTTACACCAATATTATGAAACACATCAATTGCAATTATAAAAAAACGCCTTCAAAATTGAAGGCGTTTTCATTTACTTAAAAATCTAAAATTATCTTATCAATGAGAAGTGAGATTTGTATTCCCTTGTCGCTCCACTACTATCAATGTAATTTAAAGAGAACCAATAATCATCTGCTGGCAAAGATTGACTATTTATTGTTCCATCCCAACCACCGCTGTTTTGCGTAAGTTGTTTCAACAATCTTCCAAAACGGTCATAAATAGTAAGTGTTGTATAACTAATTTCTCCTTTTATATCCCAACGGTCGTTAATTCCGTCGCCATTTGGTGTGAATGCTGGCGGGCTAGTAACCAATTCAACAGGAATTGGCAACGCGCGACTTCCACAACCATTTTTATCAATTACCGTTACTTCATGGGCCCCTAGACCTACATTATAGAAAACATTGTCGTCTTGTGGTGTTTGTCCATCTAAAGAATAGGCAAAATTACTACCATCGCCTACATAAGGTGTAGCATTTACAGTTATGGTTTGACTATTTGTAAACCAACCTGTAATATCAAATGTAATTGGCGGCGTAACCGCTGGTTTAGCCGATTCAATTACTGTAAATGGAACTGGAGCCGAAGCACAAGTAGTAACCGCATTTGAAGCAACATTCAAAATATAATCTCCTGGAACATCTGTCGAGAACGTTTGGCTATTGCTTACTACAGTACCATCTGCTTTTGTCCAAACAATAGTATATTGTAAAGAACTGTATCCGCTTTCAATAACGGAATTCGTAACAATGCCTGTTTCGCTATCGATACAAATTGGTGGAACATCTAATTTCGGATTTGGCAGTGGGATCACATTGATGTTTACAACTGCTGGCGAAGGACATGTTGAAGACAAATTATTAGTCACAAAAACATACGCAATAGGCAATGTTGAAACAGTTGGGTCAATTATTTGAACCGTTCTATTGAAATCTGCATAGAAAGTAACAGTAAAATCTACTGGTGCCTGAGTTGTTCCTAAAATTGTAGGAATTAAGGTAGTCAAATCATATGGAGTTATTCCATCATAAGGACTAGAATCATTATCACAAACTGAATCTGATGCATCAAAAGCAAGTGGCTGTCCATTTATTGTTAATATAAAATCACTTTCATCTGTGCATGTTGAGTTTGGTGAAGTTCCGTTTACATAAACAGTTTGAGAATTAGAAAGCGTCGTTCCTGCTGCAATCGGTCCAACTCCACCAGGAAACTGATAGTAACTTGCATTTACATCGGTTAGATTAGGTAATGTATAACTTCCACAAACCGTTACATCCGCCAATTCAATCACGTTATAAATCTGAATATTGAAGCTATCGCTAACAGAACAATTTGGAACTGTTCCTGTTTCTGCATAAACGAAAACTGTTGTATCACTTGTGTAAACTGTGCCTACTGGAATTACTGTGCCTTGACCGTTAGCTTGTGTAAAATATTTAGCAGTAGCAATTGACAATGGTGGCAAAGAATAAGAATTACAAGTGTTAACATCTGCAACTTCTGCTGTTGCAAACTGAGGTGTATTATTAATTGTCACCACGAAATTAGCACTATCTGAACAAACATTTGGTAAAACACCATTTTCTGCATAAACATAGATAGTTTGAGATGTCGTTAGTGTTAAATTGGTAATTGGATTTGTGTGCGTTGCATCTGAGAAATAGTTACCAATTGTTAATGCAGGCAAAGTATAAGTATCACATGCCGATATAGCCACAACTTCTGAACCTAAAATAACAGGTGATTTATTGATTGTAACCACCAATGGCTCGTCTTTAAAACATGGAACACTTCCTGCTTCTGTGTAAGCATAAATCGTAACGACAAGAGGCACACTTGTAGTGTTATTAATTTGCTGTCCTGGTAAATATTCATCACTAGGAAGTGGATTGCTTGCAATACCACCAGCATTTTTGTAAAACTTAGTGATTGGGGTCGATGAAATAAACATCGGATTATTGTATTGAGGAACAATATAAGTGTCGCAAGATGCTAATGCAGGGATTGTACTAATTGTTGGTGTTGGCACAATAGTTACATCAAAGCTTTCACTATCTGCACAATTTGGAGTTGTTGCTGTTTCAGCGTAGACATAAACAGTTTGCGTTGCAGTCAACAACAAAGTAGTTATTGGAGCGGTATGCAAAGCATCTGAGAAATAACTTCCAATTGTTAAAGCGGGTAAAGTATAATCATCACATGAAGTTACAGGCACAACTTCTGATGGAACAATCTCAGGAGATTTATTAATGGTTACAACAAGAGGTTCATCATCAAAACATGGAACCGTACCAACAGCTGAATAAGCATAAATAGTAATAACTAAAGGAGTTGATCCAGTATTAACAATAGACTCATTTTCTTCATATTGATCACTCGGCAATGGATTATTTGCTGGTCCACCAGAATTTTTATAAAATTTAGTAATTGGGTTTGTGCTTGTAAAGATTGGGTCATTGTAATTAGGAATCACAAAAGTATCACAAGATGATACTGGAGCAATCGCACTGATAACTGGCGTCGTAACGATAGTAACTACAAAATCTTCAACGGCTGATACGCAGTTAGGTGTTGTACCCGTTTCTGCGTAAACATAAACTGTATTTGTTGGATTAGTTAGCG
>CALPKO020000065.1 GCA_943324165.2 Bdellovibrio sp. ZAP7
AACAAATCTGCTGCTGGAGTTTCAACTGGAGACATTACTAATGCAGGCGGAGCAACAGATGCTGTGGTAAGTTATCCGATAATTGTTGAATAAATTTTCAATTCTCTATAAAACCAAAACCTCGTTTAAAAACTTTTAAACGAGGTTTTTTTAGATTTTATTTGTCATAAATACCTATAAATAAAATATATATAATCACTTCAATAAGTTGCCAGGATTTTTAGGTTTAGTATGTTTACTATAGCAGAAAAATAAAAAAAAACTTACTTTAAGACATAAACCCGTCTTAACAAAATAGCATTAGCAAGAATAAAAGGAATAAACATCAAAAAGTGCACTTCGTTAACCAATAACAAAACGTAAATCAGTAGTATTCCCAATATTACAAGAACTGTTTTTCGAACAAGTTGCAAATTATTATTGACAATAAAATAAACCAAAAACAAATACAAAGGATTAAACAAAAGGATGTTGATATTGAACGATAATTCATTATGCAACGAAATAAATCCCACCGTAAAAAGGAAAATGCCTAAAATCCCATTTAAAACCCAATAAGTTAAATAAACTGGTTTTTTATTGATAAATGCAACGCAAGCCAAAACCAATACATAAAGCATCCAACTGTTAGTTATAGAAAAAGACGTTTCAGGAGCACTTTTGATGTTAACAATGTCAGTTTTGTTGCACAAAACTTGGTTATTGTTTTTAGATTTTTTTATGCCTTCCATCAATTGCAGAGGCAAAAAAATATGGTCGAAATCTTTATCGGTTTTTGAACCAAACATAATATTGATGCCTAAATTTTCATAAAAATGACTATTCAAATAACCGTATAAAATAGTGCGGTTTGTTTTTTCGGCATCGCTAATTTTGGTATTGATGGGCGAAGTAAGATTCTTATTTAAAACATCAACAATCATCGTGGTGCAATTCCTATCGATGAATTTGTAAGTATAAAACTTTTTATCGGAAGCTAATACTGCATTTAACTCATCAAAAATCTTTTGTTTTTGAACGTCAGATAAATTTAGTTTTTGTTCATAAACCCCTCTTTGAAAATAGATGTATTCTGCCAAAAAATCTTCGTATTTGTCTACTGCAACAAAATATTTTAAATCTCCTTTTACGAATTTCAAGTAGAAGTTAGGTGTTGCAAAATCAAAATAGCCATAATTAAAAACAGCATCTATGCGATTTTCAGGATCAGCAAAACGCAAAGCCGTGTGTCCAAAAAGCGAGTACAATTCATCGCCCGAACCGCAAGTCAAAACACTCACGGTTGCGTTTGGCGACAATGTTTGACCAAAATTCTTGTTGGTGCTTAAAAGAAATAGGGTTAAAAGTATAACCGTTTTTAGTTTTTTTAAAAAATGAAAAGGATTTGAAACTAAAAACATAAAAACTAATATTTGAATTTTGTTATTGTAATTGCTATTGCCATTGCTATTGCCATTGCTATTGAAATTATCTTCTAAATATCCCTAAATCCACTTTCACAGAAAAAATATTAGAATACAATGCCGCACTTTGGTTGCCCAAATCGGTCAACGCATAATCTATTTGAATCCCTCGATATTTGAATCCCAATCCGATATTGGGTTGAAAACCAATCCTCTTTGTGTTATCAATTTGTGTAATGTTTTGAAAATTGCCAACACCAGTTCGTAAAAAAGCCAAATCGTTGTAACCAAATTCAAATCCCAAAGCAGGGTCAATACTAATGCCTTTTGTAGAAAATATATCGTTTGATTGTTCAAACCTCATGTTCAAATTATAAGCGGCTAGCAGACTTGTGTCGTTGTGAAATTCAAATTTTTTGCTCATTCCAAGTTGCAGTTTTGGCAAAGTAATTTCGGTGCTTTCTGGCAACGTTTGGTTTTGCCCCGGAATGGCATCGGCAATTTTTTTGTATTCTTTTTCATCAATACTCCAAACGTTATAGGTGGTAGAAATGTCGCGCACCATTAACCCGATTTGCCAATCGTTGCGTTCAAATTGAAGCCCGAAATCAAAGCCAAATCCCCAAGAATTAGCAAATTTACCGATAATACGGCGAATAATTTTGGCATTTACGCCATATTGAAATCCCTGCAATTTAAGTTTTCTGGCATAAGAAAACGTAAATCCGTAGTCTGCAGTAGAAAACAAACTAATTCTATTGTAATCGATATTGCCTTGGCTGTCGATAAGTTGTGTTGTATTCAAAATATTATCTACTCCAAATCGTATCATCGAAATGCCAAAAGCGCTATTTGCGTCAATATTTTTGGCGTAAGCCGCATAATCGTATTGGGCAATATTGGCAAAATAGCTGGCGTGCATCAAAGCCACTTGATTGCCTTCAATGCGCATCAAACCTGCTGGATTCCAATAGCCCGCATTTACATCATTTGTGCTTGAAACGAGAGCATTCGACATTCCTAAAGCAGCCGCGTCGACACCAATATTCATAAATTCATTGGAATATTTCCTGATGGATTGACCAAAAGTCGCAACTGAAATTAATAAGAAAGCGATGAATGAATTTTTTTTCAATGCAAATTAATTTTTACAAACTAAAGTTTGTTTGTGGGTCAAAAATATAAATTATATACGAGCAAATCGGATTGCAAAGATAAATAAATAGCAAACAATTTACTTCTGTTAAAAATCTCTATAAAAAACGCAGTCGACTTTCACTTATTGTATTAAATTTGTTTTTTTTAATCAACGCTACATTTCATGAATTTTAAAAAGCACATACCCAATTTAATCACACTTTTAAACCTTTTTTGCGGTTGTATTGCAATTGTTTTTGCTTTTCAAAGAGATTTTGAAATGGCTTTTTTCTTTGTGTGTTTAGGTATTTTTTTAGATTTCTTCGATGGATTTTTTGCACGACTTTTTAAGGTTTCAAGTCCCTTAGGTTTGCAATTGGATTCTTTAGCAGACATGGTAACGAGTGGCGTTGTGCCTGGAACCATAATGTATTTTATGTTGAAATCCAGCTCGGGCATGACCGAAACCAATTTATTGCCGTTTTTGGGATTTATAGTAACGTTGGGTTCTTGTTTTCGATTGGCCAATTTCAATATTGACGAACGCCAAACTGATTCTTTTATTGGATTACCAACGCCAGCCAACGCGCTTTTTATATTAAGTTTACCTTTGATTTTAAAATATTCTGATAGCATAATTGCTTTAGAATTATTGACCAACCATGCGTTTTTATTGCTAATTACTTTATTAAGTGCTTATGTTTTAAATGCAGAAATTCCGTTGTTTTCGCTAAAAATTAAAAAAATGAATTTTGCTGACAACAAACTTCAAATCTTTTTTCTTTTATTTTCCGTTTTACTGATTGTCCTTTTTCAATATTTAGGAATGGCACTTTCCATTTTGTGCTACGTTTTGCTGTCTGTTCTTATTAATAAATTTCAGAAAAAATAGGTGAGTGGCTAGAAAAATCATTAGAAGAAAAGCAATTGGTCCCGCTAGAAAAAAGAAAAAAGACAGTTTTTTAGTGAGAAAACTAAAATTATTTGGGCTAGTTCTTGGAATTGTTTTATTGCTTTTTTCAGTTGCTTATCATTATCGAGAAGGATTGGCTTACTATTTTAGTTATAAAACGGAAAAAGTTTTAAAACAAGAACAAAAAGCTAGAAAACTGGCAATCATCAGAAATTTTCAAATTCTTTCTAAACACAAAAACAAAGCCATCGGAATTGATGTTTCAGAATACCAAGGAAATATAGATTGGCCCAAAGTAAAATGGATAGATTACGACTATGAAATTAATTTTGTTTTGATTCGTGCAACTGCAGGAAACGATAGAGTAGATGCACAATTTGAGAAGAATTGGGAAAATCTTAAAAGAAAAAAAATGATTCGTGGCGCTTATCATTATTATCGTCCGAACGAAAATTCTTTACAGCAAGCCAATTTTTTTATCAAAAATGTAAAACTTAAAAAAGGAGATTTACCGCCGGTTCTAGATATCGAAAAATTGCCTAAAAATCAATCATTAGACAGTTTGAAGGTCGGTTTGAAACGTTGGCTTGTGAGGGTCGAAAATTATTATGGCATAAAACCTATTATCTATTCTGGTGATAAATATTTCACTACTTTTTTAGAAAAACAATTTTCAGATTACACTTTTTGGATTGCCAATTACAGTGTTTTCGATGAAAAAATAGATAAAAGCTGGCAGTTTTGGCAATTTACCGAAAACGCAAATGTTGACGGAATAAAGGGAAATGTGGATTTGAATATTTTTAATGGTACCAAAAACCAATTAAAATACCTCACGATTGGGAATTGATTAGAATTCTAATTTTTTCTTTCTTAATTCAAAATTCTGCCCTAAATAAACACGTCTAACCATTTCATCTTGCACTAATTCTTCAGGAACGCCCGCTTTTAGAATGCCGCCTTCAAACATCAAATAGGTTTTATCGGTAATCGCCAAAGTTTCTTGAACGTTGTGATCGGTAATTAAGATGCCAATATTTTTGTTCTTGAGCTGTGCCACAATCCGTTGAATATCTTCCACCGCAACAGGATCAACTCCGGCAAAAGGTTCGTCTAATAAAATGAATTTTGGATCAGTAGCTAAGCAACGGGCAATTTCGGTTCTTCGGCGTTCTCCACCCGAAAGTAAATCGCCACGGTTAGTGCGAATATGCTCTAAACTAAATTCGTCGATCAACAATTCCATTTTCGCAATTTGCTCTTCTTTAGAGAGTTTGGTCAGCTGTAAAACACTCAAAATATTGTCTTCAATACTTAGTTTTCTAAAAACAGAAGCTTCTTGTGCTAAATAGCCAATGCCTTTTTGCGCACGTTTGTACATCGGATAATCCGTAATATTGAAATCGTCTAGGTAGATATTTCCAGCATTTGGCTTCACTAAACCGACAATCATGTAAAACGAAGTGGTTTTTCCTGCTCCATTCGGCCCAAGCAAACCCACAATTTCTCCTTGGTTTACTTCAACAGAAATGCCTTTTACAACGCTTCTTCCTTTGTATGTTTTTACTAAATTTTCGGCTCTTAAGATCATTTAATTTGACAATTTGGTGATGAGATAATTAGATAATTTGCTAATGAGATAATTAGGTAATGAGATAATGGGAGAATATAATAATCGGAAAGTTATGTCTTTTAATTTTCTAATTTTCTAATTTTCAAATTCTCTAATTGGCCTCCAAAGCTTCCCAAAATTCATAAGCTTTTCGCAAATGTGGAATTACAATTGTGCCGCCAACTAATGTCGCAACACTCATGGTTTCCATCATTTCTTCTTTGGTAACGCCCAATTTGTAGGCAGTTTCTAAATGGTATTTAACACAATCATCGCAACGCAACACTGCCGAAGCAACCAATCCTAATAGTTCTTTCGTCTTGGTGTCTAATGCGCCATCGGAATAAGTGTTGGTGTCCAAATTGAAAATCCGCTTGATTACTTTGTTGTTGTCTTCCAACAATTTAGTATTCATTTTTTGGCGATAGTCGTTGAAATCTTTAACTAAGTTGCTCATTTTTTTTCTGATTTTTTACTACGATGGCAGATATTATTACACTTGCTTCGAAAATTAATAACATTGGAATTGTAACTATAATTTGACTCACAACATCAGGAGGAGTTACAATAGCGGCGACGATTAAAACTATAATAATAGCAATTTTTCTTGATTTTCTTAAAAAATCGGGTGTAACCAAACCTATTTTTGTCAAGAAATAAATGATGATTGGAAGTTCAAAAAACAACCCGCTTGCTAAAACGGAAGTTTTTATAAGTCCCATGTAAGAATCTAATGTAAATTGATTTTTAACAAGATCACTTACTTTAAAAGTCGCGAAAAAGTTTACGGACATCGGAACAATTAAAAAATACCCAAACAAAACACCAAGAAAAAATAAAATAGAAGAAAAGAAGACAAACACTTTTGCATTTTTCTTTTCTTTTTCATATAAAGCTGGGCTGATGAATTTCCAAAATTCCCACAGTATATAGGGAAATCCCAAAATAAATCCAGCAGTAATGCAAATCCAAACAAGCGAATTTACTTGTCCTTCCATGTCAGTATTTTGAATAATGAATGGCATTTCGGTAATGCAAATGCTTTCTGCAAAACCTAAATAGTGGGATAAATCGCAAAAAGTAGTGTACGTTATAAAACTAGGTCGAATTGGTCCAAAAATAATGGTGTCATAAATATAATCACTAAAAAAGAAAGTGCACGTTCCAAATATCACAATTGCAATCGTACTTCTAATTAGTAACCAACGTAAAACTTCGAGATGTTCTAAAAATGACATCTCTTTCATGGTTTTTTCTGCCATTATAATATTCCTTCTTTTAAAATATCATGTAAATGTAAAATCCCTTTGTACACTTCTCCCTCAACAACAACCAATTGTGTAATCGAAAAATCTTCCATTATATTAAAAGCATCCACCACCATATCGGTTGTTTTTATTTTTTTAGGTTTTTTTGTCATTATATCCAACGCTTTTAAATGAGAAAAATTATCATTTTGCTCTAACATTCGACGAATATCACCATCGGTTATAATTCCAATGATGATATCATTTTCTATTACAGCCGTAACGCCAAGTCTTTTTTGTGAAATTTCAAAAATCACTTCTTTTATAGAAGCAGTCGCATCAACCATTGGTTTCAAAGAATGTTCTACCATATCTTTCACCCGAAGCAAAAGTTTTTTACCAAGTGCTCCACCTGGATGGTATTTTGCAAAATCTTCACCTGTGAAATTTCTTAATTCCATCAAACAAACTGCTAACGCATCGCCCATAACCAATTGAGCCGTTGTGCTATTAGTTGGTGCAAGATTCAACGGGCAAGACTCTGAAGCGACGGTTGTATTTAAAACATATTTTGAATTTTTGGCTAAAAAAGAAGTCGTATTGCCGGTAATTGCAATCAAATCGTTGCCGAAATGTTTTAGAATGGGTATCAAAACTTTAATTTCTGGACTATTACCACTTTTTGAAATACAAATCACAACATCTTCTTTTTGAACCATTCCTAAATCGCCATGAATGGCCTCAGAAGCATGCAAAAAAGCAGATGGAGTACCGGTAGAATTGAAAGTAGCAACAATTTTTTGTGCAATAATGGCACTTTTTCCAATTCCTGTAACAATAATTCTGCCC
>CALPKO020000066.1 GCA_943324165.2 Bdellovibrio sp. ZAP7
GATTGTCAACCAAACCACTTTTTACCATAAACCATCCTAGGAATCCTTGAAATCCACCCATTCCCAGCAAAACAATGCATTTTCTAATCGTTGAAGACTCTAATTTTTTTCGAACCAAGAAATACAGGAACGGCAGTATAAAAACCAATCCGATAATGCGGCCAATAAACCTGTGAAACCACTCCCAGAAATAAATAAATTTGTAATCCGACAACGTAAAATCATTGTGGATATTGATTTTCTGATATTCAGGAAATTTCTTGTATTCTTCAAAAGCTTGT
Organism: Bdellovibrio sp. ZAP7; assembly: GCA_943324165.2. Lineage (GTDB taxonomy): Bacteria > Bacteroidota > Bacteroidia > Flavobacteriales > Flavobacteriaceae > Flavobacterium. The sequence continues at coordinate 282 of CALPKO020000066.1, forward strand.
GACCATTTTTCCTCAGACAACGGCGGAAAAGTATCGGTAACCAAATGCCAGTCGGTCATCGATAAGCCAGAATTCGTCAATCTTGTAATACCGCCAACAATGACCATAATAAAAAGCAAAGTACAACCTGAAAGTAACCAGAGAATGACAGATCTATTTTCTTTATTCATTTTTAGGAGCTTAATCCCGCTATTCGTTCCAATCTTTTTTGTTTTTGTCACCCCGAGCGCAGTCGAGGGGCTGTTCGAAAAAACAAAAAAGGATTTCTACTTCTATCGGGGCTAGAGTTATAGTTTTTCAGTTGCGAATTTATGGCAAAAACAAAAATTATTTTACTTAACAATCGTTAATCTTCAAGCCAATTTTTTGTGCTTTGTTGAGCATAAAAGCATAAGCAGCGTCGTATTCGTTTGGGATTTCACCTTCGAGTATCGCTTCTTTGATTGCTTCTTTCAATACGCCAATTTCTCTTGAAGGTTTCAAATTGAATAAGGCCATGATTTCTTCACCGGTAATGGGTGGTTGGAAATTACGAACGTGATCGCGTTCTTCGACTTCTACAATTTTTTTTCTAACCAATTCGAAATTAGCATGGTACTTTTTAAATTTCTGTGGATTTTTGGTCGTAATATCAGCTTCGCACAAAGTCATCAAATCTTCTACATCTTCGCCAGCGTCAAAAATCAAACGACGCACTGCGGAATCGGTGACTAAGTCTTGCGATAGGACAATCGGTCTTGAACTCATCGCGATCATCTTCTGCACAAATTTCATTTTCTGATTGAGTGGCATATGCAATCGCTCGAAAATTTTCTTCGCCATCTTTCCGCCCAGAAACTCATGCCCATGAAACGTCCAGCCGCTTTTTTTGTCAAATCGTTTCGTGGGTGCTTTGCCAATATCGTGTAAAAGCGCGGCCCAACGGAGCCAAACATCTTCAGTATTTTTGCAAATATTATCTACTACTTCAAGTGTATGGTAAAAATTATTTTTATGTGTTTGTCCTTCAATTTCTTCGACCTGATTTAAGGCGGTTAATTCCGGTAAAATAATCGAAAGCAATCCGGTCTTATAAAGTAAAAGAAAACCAATGGAAGGCTTGTTGGTACTTAAGATTTTATTCAAATCTTCTACGATTCTTTCTCCTGAAATAATCTTAATTCTTTCTTTGTTTCTCTCAATTGAGGCGAATGATTCCGCTTCAATTTCAAATCCCAATTGGCTGGCAAATCGAATCGCGCGCAACATCCGAAGCGGATCATCTGAAAAGGTAATATCGGGATCTAAAGGGGTTTTAATGATCTTATTTTGCAAATCAATTAAGCCATTAAAAGGATCAAGTAAATCACCATAAGTTTTTGAATTTAAAGACAATGCTAATGCATTAATAGTAAAATCTCGTCGATTTTGATCGTCTTCTAAAGTGCCATTTTCTACTACAGGATTCCGGCTTTCAAAGTGGTAGCTTTCTTTTCTCGCTCCAACAAATTCGATATCTGTATCTTCAAATCGCAACATAGCAGTTCCGTAATTTTTGAAAACTTGCACCTTTGGTTTTTTAGGAAGGAGTTCAGAGACCTTTAATGCCAATTCAATGCCGCTACCGATGGCAACAATATCAATGTCTTTTTTGAAATCGCGTTGTAAGATAAAATCACGAACGAAGCCACCAATGACATAACTTTCGATGTTAAGTTCACGAGATGCTTTTGAAACAATTTCAAAAATGGGATGTTGTAAAGAAGATTTATAATTCATATTATTTACCGCAGATTCGCAGATTTTATTTTTTGGAGCAAACAATGCGCTTATATTCCAGCGAAGTAGCGTTAAAATTAATTAGTAATGCTAATTCATTCTTAGAAACTTTTAAATAATTTATACATTGGTTGTAGTGATTATTACTAAAACAATCTACAGTCTTTATTTCTAGTATTATTGCATCAAAAACCACAAAATCCGCATAGAATTTATGTTTTAAAAATGTATTTTTATAATTTACGGAGTATTCCTTTTCTCGTTCGAAAAGTATATTTTGCTCTCTAAATTCATATTCTAATGCGTCTTTATAAACAACTTCGGAAAACCCTTTACCAAGTGTTTTGTGCACTTCAAAAAGAATCCCAATTATTTTATAGGTTTCTTCGGCGAATAAATAGTCTTCATTAATAAGATCCATAATCTGCGAATCTGCGGTGTCCTTACACTTATTTACGTATCACTTTAACTTGCGAATCATTCGTCAACTTGATGATTGTTGATGGTTTTCCTCCAATTTTTTCGCGGTGCAAATTTACAACATAGTCAACACCATTAATGATTTCTTGACTAATTTCTTTAAATGAATTGGGTGTTGGCTGCCCAGAAATGTTTGCTGACGTTGAAACCAAAGGCTTTTTCATTCGCTCCATCAGTTTGAAGCAAAATGGTTCTTTAACGATTCGGATGCCTAAAGTTTGGTCTTGGGCAATTAGATTTGCTGCTACATTTCTCGGTTTGTCCAAAATTAAAGTCGTTGGCTTCTCAGACAAATCGATGATTTGCCACGCCACTTCTGGGATTACTGCAAAAACGTTATACATCATTTTTTCACCATTCATCAAGCAAATTAAGCTATGACTTTCTGCTCTTTGTTTCAGAGCATATATTTTCGCAACGGCTTCGGGATTCATTGCGTCACATCCGATTCCCCAGACTGTATCAGTAGGATATAGGATAATGCCGCCGTTTTTGATGACTTCGAAGGCGTTTTTAATTTCTGTTTCCATAGTAATTGCATTCTTGATTTATTTCGATAGAGGAACATTCGAATGGAGCGCCTGATGGTATTTTAATTTAATTCGCGTAATTGCTTTGGACTCTTTTTCGTCCAAAAATAAGAAAATGTTTTTTTAGCGAAAGTATAGGTTAAGACTAGTTTAGTTAATAAAAAGATATACACTTTGATCTTCCCAGCGACCGATAAATACCAAATTTAATACTCTGATCATTAGTCGGTAATTTCGATTTATTCAACACCTAAATGTTGATTAAATCCTGATTGAAGTAGACTAAAGTACCTTCGGTTGTTGTATACAACATAAAATTATACTTATTAATAGTCGTTGTAACGGTGTGGGAGCATTTGGGTCTCATTCTATCGTGTGTCTCGATAAAAATAACTTTAGTTTTTGGCAGCCAATTTTCATAATTAGATTCGAAAAGCTCTTTTTCTGCTCCTTCAATATCAATCTTGAGAATATCAATAGTTTGCCAATTTTTGAGATTAATTATTTCATCCAACGTAATCGATTCTATATCGAATGGTTCAGAAGAGGCAACTTCTCTGATTTGAAAACTATTAGTTGCATGATATGGGTCTTCTACTTTAAAAAACGTTTTTCGATTAAAAAGTCCTTTCTGAAGAAGTTCAAAATTTTCAATACTCTTTGTATTTCTTTTGATCTGCTCCATATTTTGTTTTTCAATTTCAATAGCAACAATTTCAGCTTTAGGATACTTTAAATGGAAAAACACGGAGGCCAGACCAATATTTGCTCCTGCATCTACAATTGTTTTGGGCGTAAACGGTAATGAAACATCATAAAGATTTGTAAAGAATATTTCTTCAAAAGTTTCAAGGTCTTTGGTATTCTTGCGCAATTCAACATCAAATTTACCAGAATAGAGTCGTAGATTTTGCTTATGAAAAATCAAGGATAATGACAATAAAAACGCATTATTTGGACCGAAGTGTTTTTTTAACTTTTTGAATTGAACAAGTTTACTAAGCATTAAATTCTGATTTGGTGTTAATTATCGGTTATCAATTAGTTTTTTCTTTTGATTTTATTATTCCATTTTCTCAGCATGTATAATAAAATGTTTGCTTTTTTCATTTTTGAATCTGCCTCCAAATATAAAGGTAATAATGCTTCAGCCGTTAATTTCCTCATTTCTTTATCTCCTTCAAAAAGTTTATTATACTTCTCGTATTGATATTTGTGGTTTTTGGCTAAGACTTTATAATCATTAAAGCGTTTTGGAGCTGTTATTCCGAAAAGCATATTAAGGCTTCTCGCCACTTCCTTTTTGAATTTTTCAGGGTTATTTTTGACTCTTCCCACTCCGATTTGCTGACTGGAGTGTATTCGATAAGAAATTAATTTTTCTGTCGAATAGAAAAGAGCTTTTCTGTGAGACAGCACAAATGCAAGCCATTCATCATGTAAAAATATCTTGTCTATAATTTTAAACGGCACACAAAAATCTAGCACTTCTTTTTTAACGCAGAGCGTTGCTCCCGTCACATAATTTCCTTTTATTACTAATAGTTTAAATAAGTCAATTGGTTTTTGAGATTCCTTTTCCAAAAAACGAACAGTATCCCAAAGTGTTAATTCTGGGGTCAATAAGTTGTCATTATCGTCTATTAGATCTGCATTCGAAAAAACCCCTTCCGCCGTAGGGTTTTGTTCAAAGACCTTCAATATTTTAGCTACTTTGTCAGTTTTCCAAAGGTCATCCTGATCAGCCAAAAAAATATAATCGCCATGGCACAAAATCATTGCTTTTTCAAAATTTTTGCTGACATTTAGGTTTTGATCATTTACAAAAATTTTGAAAATATCAGGATAATTCGACGCGTATTTGTTGAGAATAGATACCGTCAAGTCGCTCGAACTATCATCGCAAACTATAATCTCGTCAATCTTTCTGGTCTGATTCAAAATTGAGTTCAATTGCCGCTCTAAGAACGCTTGGCCGTTAAATGTGCACAATGCGACGGATAGTTTCATATTTTTTTAATTCAAAATTGTTTCAATCCAGTTGTTTAAAGAATATTTATTTAAAATCGCAAGATCAACATCTTCGTATGGCGTATCAAAAAAAGAATCTGGTATTTCCTCGCAATTTTCCTCCCAAACAAATATATTATTTGGATTATAAAAATCATAACTGATTATATCTTTATTTGTGGTGATTAGCTTTTTTCTTCGTCCTAAGGCTTCGAATACTCTAAACGTTAATCCATTTTGAATTGTCTTTTGAATGTCAATGACGACTTTCGACTTGTCAAAATAGATTTCAGCTTCGTTAAATGTTATTGGATTTTGTATAAACTCAATTCCTTCGTTGCTATATTTTTCAATTTTTCGCTTATTTTTCGATTGTATGATAAGTTTTCTATTCCTGCTGTCAAGTGCATCTGAAATTTTTATCAATGTAGCGATACGATTATCCAATGCCCCGATAAAAAAAACATCGAATTCATGTGCAGTGGTAATGGACGTTTTGTAAAAAAAGTTAGTTAACAATTGTAAGCCAAATTGATGACAATCTTTTTTTTCAAAACTATAGTGTTTATCAAAGTAAGGCAAAGTTCTTTCGTATCTTGGTATGTTATCAAAACTATCCCAATAATATACGATGGAACAATTGGTGCGATTTTTTACGAATTGAAGTTCATCATTTTGTAAGAAATCCGGGCAAATCATTAATACTTTATCAAAATGGTCAGTGGTTTTTATGTCTTTTACGTAGTATTTACTTGCCCATATTTTTTTGAGATTTTTATTGAAAACTATTTTTGAGATAAAATTTTCAATTTTTTGAAATACATTTTTGTATCGGTAATCTTCAAAAATAATAGTTGTAAGTTCACAGTCAAAATTCTCTTTGATTCCATTTTCAATTATCTTGTGAATACCATAATATTTTGGACAAAAAAAAAGTACTTTCATAAATTCGGTAGGATATTTATTTTTTGGCGCGTTTTCAGCGATTTGGAGAGCGGCGCGCCCAGTAATAAAACAAAAAACAAATACCAATACTTTGGTTTAAATATACTTTTTACGAAATATTGAAATCGCAATTTATTCAAAAGGACCAAATACCAGATATATCCGTAGTGTTTTCTTATAATATAGAGGAACGAAATTTTCAATTCAATTTTGATCGCTATTGTTTTGGGCGTGCTAACACCATGAAAATGTATGAATTCAGCGTCAGGAATGAGGAATGCGGATTTGTTTATCTTGGCAAGTCGTTTACACAAATCGGTCTCTTCGTAATAAAGAAATAGGTTTGTATCAAATCCACCAGCTGCATTAAAGTCTGCAGCACGAACAACCATAAAACTTCCAGCAATAAACTGACCTTGTTGCGGCTTGGTATATTTTATTTTACGATTGGGATATATTTTTGGATTCCATTTTTCTAAAAGTGTTCTTCCAAATATTTCTTTCGCTGGCGAGGCAAAGTGATCTAGTGTTGGTAAGATTTCTCCATTTTCTTTGAATGCAAAAGGACCGCAAATCCCGAAATTTGGATTTATTTTCATTTTAGAAATGATCAATGAAAGACAGTCATTCTTTAAAATGGAATCGTTATTTACAAAAGCAAAATATTCAGCATTTGCATAATGTACCCCCAACATATTACCCGCGCCAAAACCTAAATTTATGTTGCTTCTAATCAATTGTATATTTTTGCGATTCTCTAAGTCAACGTATTTCTTTAATGAAAAAAAATCATCTTCTTGCGAGCCGTTATCAACAATAACAATTTGATATCGGAGATCAGTTGCTGTAAATTTACATATACTCTTAAGGCATTCTTGGGTAAAAGACGCAGAATTGTAATTTATTAAAATTATCGCAACCTCATATTTTTCGTGATGACTCATAGGTATTGATTTATTCCTTTTTCAATATATTTAATCTTTTCCTCTGTGGTTTGTCTTTCTATTTCATTATTTATTTCAATGTGGC
>CALPKO020000067.1 GCA_943324165.2 Bdellovibrio sp. ZAP7
GTCAATCTTTGCATGTGGCTGCGGTATTCGTAAATAACTTTGTGAATCATTTGTACCATATAGGCAGTGAAATTTGCGACAACAATCAAGTTGATTTTGGAATTCTAAAACCTTTGATTGAAGAAACAGCCAATAAAATCAATCAGCTTTCTCCAAAAGAAGCGCAAACTGGACCAGCGAAACGACAAGATTTTAATACCATCGAAAGACATTTAAATTTTATCTCTGATGAAAATCAAAAAAATATTTACCAATTGCTAACCCAATCAATTCTATCCAATGGAAAAAAGTTATAAAGAAATAATGAACGAAATCGACACTTTTATTTTTGATGTGGATGGCGTTTTAACAGACAGTTCGGTGCACATTACAGATTCAGGTGAAATGCTTAGAATCATGAATATTCGCGATGGTTTTGCAATGAAAGCGGCTTTAGAAAGTGGCTACAATGTTTGCATCATTTCTGGTGGAAGCAATGAAGGTGTTCGTATCCGATTAAGAAATTTAGGAATTACCGACATTCACCTTGCTGCTCCAAACAAAGTGGAAACTTTTATAGAATACATAGAATTATACCATATTCAACCAGAAAAAGTACTTTATATGGGCGATGATATTCCAGATTATCATGTGATGCAATTGGTTGGTTTACCTTCTTGTCCGCAAGATGCAGCTCCAGAAATCAAAGCCATTTCAAAATACATTTCGCACAAAAACGGAGGAAAAGGCGCTGTTCGTGATGTGATTGAACAAGTTATGAAAGTGCAAGGAAAATGGAATGTCTATTTTGATGGGAAATTTGATTAGGGAAGTTGTGGGTTGTGGGTTGTTGGTTTTGGTTTATTGGTTATGGGTTATAAGGTTAGAAACGAGATAGAAAAAATAGTAGATTTTCAAACTTGAAACTTGAAACCTGAAACCAGAAACAAAAAACTAAAACCCAAAACCCAAAACCCGAAACCCGAAACCTAAAAAAAGACTACCTTTGCCCATCAATACAATAAAATGAGATTACACAGAAATTTAGTTTACACCACCATCGATTCGTTGAATGCTATTTTTAACGAAGGAGAATATGCTGACAAAGTGGTGGCTAGAGCATTAAAAAAAGACAAACGTTGGGGAAGCACAGACCGAAAATTTGTTGCCGAAACCATTTACGAAATCGTACGTTGGAAACGATTATATACCGAAATTGCAGAAGTTAAAGCACCTTTTGAACGCGATAATTTGTGGCGAATATTTGCTGTTTGGGCAGTTTTACGTGGCTATCCTATTCCGGATTGGAAACAGTTGGAAGGCACTCCAGAGCGCAAAATCAAAGGGAGATTTGACGACTTGTCGAAAATCAGAACTTTCAAAGAATCGATTCCAGATTGGATGGATGAATTGGGCGTGAAAGAATTGGGTGAAAAAGTTTGGTCAACAGAAATTACCGCACAAAATCAACCTGCAAAGGTGATTCTTCGCGTAAATACGCTAAAAACTACCAAAGAAAAACTGCGTGCCATTTTAATGGATTTAGACATTGAAACCGATTTCTTAAAAGACCAACCAGATGCATTGGTTTTGAAAGAAAGAGCCAATGTGTTTTTAACGCAAGCTTTTAAAGATGGTTTTTTTGAAGTTCAAGATGCCAATTCTCAATTGGTTGCGGCATTTTTAGACGTAAAACCAGGCATGCGAGTTGTTGATACTTGCGCCGGTGCTGGCGGAAAAACATTGCATTTGGCTTCATTAATGGAAAACAAAGGGCAATTAATCGCAATGGATTTGTACGAAAGTAAACTCAAACAATTGAAATTACGTGCCAAAAGAAACGGCGCATTCAATATTGAATACAAAATTATAGATTCGACGAAAGTCATCAAAAAACTAGAAGAAAAAGCAGACAGAGTTTTGATCGACGCGCCTTGCAGCGGCTTAGGTGTTTTGAAAAGAAATCCAGATGCGAAATGGAAATTGCAACCCGAATTTATTGAAAACATCAAAAAAATTCAAGCGGAAGTGCTCGAAAGTTATGCAAGAATCGTTAAACCAGGCGGAAAATTGGTTTATGCCACGTGTTCCGTTTTACCTTCAGAAAATCAAAATCAAGTAAATCATTTCCTTACGACTGAAATGGGTAAAAACTTCAATTTTATTGAAGACAAAAAAATATTGGCTTCAGAATCTGGCTTCGACGGATTTTACATGGCATTATTAGAAAGAAAAAATTCATAAATGAAAAATATTTACACGTTTGCATTGTTGCTTTCCGCTTTGTTTGGATTTGCTCAACCACCAGCAAATTACTACAACAATGCAACTGGAAGTGGTTTTGCTTTGAAAACACAACTCAAAACAATTATCACAAATGGTCATATCGACCAAGGTTACGGTAGTTTATGGAACGCTTACGGAACAATCGATAGGGATAGCAATATCGGTTATGAAGATGACAATTCTATTGTTGACATTTATTCAGAAATTCCAAACGGAACCGATCCTTACACTTTTACTTTCCAAACCAACCAGTGCGGAAGTTATTCTAATGAAGGAGATTGTTACAACAGAGAACATCTTGTACCACAAGCTTATTTTGAAAATGTTCAAATCAATCCGATGAAAAACGACCCTTTTCACGTAATGCCAACAGACGGAAAAGTAAATGGTGTTCGAGATAATTTTCCTTTTGGCGTTGTAAATAATGCTAGCTTCACCAGTGCGAATGGTTCGAAAAAAGGAAGCAACTTAAACAGTGGCTATTCTGCTGGCTATTCTTCAACAGTTTTTGAACCAATAGATGAATTTAAAGGTGATATTGCTCGCTCTTTATTATATTTTGCAACGCGTTACGAAGATTTAATGGCCAATTTTTACACTTCGGCATCTGTTCAGTCTAAGGACATGTTTGACGGAAGTACCAACCAGGTTTTTTCGCCTACCTTTTTGAATATTCTTTTGACTTGGAATATTTTAGATCCCATAAGTATTAAAGAAACCCAAAGAAACAATGCGATTTATGCTTACCAAGGGAACAGGAATCCATATATAGATAATAATGATTATATCACTGCAATTTGGGGTTTGCCATTGGGGATTTCTACTGCCGAATTCAACAAAAGTGTCAGTGTTTTTCCAAATCCTAGCAGCAATAATAAAATTAACATTCAATCTGGAATGACAATTGATGAAATTGATTTATTTAATTTGAATGGGCAGTTAATTTTGCACATCAACAAACCTGTTTTCAACAACGCAACTTATACTTTAGATAACTTGAAACAAGGTTTTTATTTATTAAAAATAGCGTCAAACAAGCAGTTTATTACAAAAAAAGTGATTGTAAATTAATCCAATAATCGGTTTAAAAATAGTGCGTCAATGTCTGAATGGGAAATGTTATAAATACATTTTCCATTTTTTATTACCAGCAATTGAGGTGATTGATGTACTACTCCAAATTTTATAGCGATTTCATTTGAGATAGCACGATTTTCAATTAAATCTAAATAGTAAGTATCCATTTTATCTTGAAGGTTGAATTCATTTTCAAATTGTTTCAAAGCCATTCTGCTCACACTACAACGGGTACTGTGCTTGAAAATCACTACTGGTTTTTCTTCTGACGCATTGATTATTTCATTGAGTTGACCTAAATCTTCTAAATTATTCCAAAATTTATTCGAATCTAACTGATTTTCATTTTCTGAACTTGCAAAAATATTTTTAAAAATACCCATTTTGTCTTCTATTTAGTCATTTTGTCCAATTACCATCACAATTACAAAACTAATTCAGTCATTTTGACCGTTATTTTGAATTGGAACAGCATTTGTCGCTTTAGAAATCAAAGGTAATTAAACAATCATCAACTACAAGTTCAACTTGTTATAAAAAACATATACAATGAACATCAATAAATTAACCATCAAATCGCAAGAAGCCATTCAGAAAGCGCAACTATTGGCGCAAAGTTTGGGCAATCAGCAAATTGAAAACGAGCATATTTTTAAAGCCATTGTAGCAACCGACAAAAATGTTACGCCATTTATTCTGAAAAAACTCAACGTAAATATTCCTTTGCTCGAAAAGATTTTAGATGTAGAATTAGAACGTTTTCCTAAAGTTTCGGGTGGAGAATTATTATTGTCGAGAACAGCTAATTCAACGTTGAATGAAGCTGAAATTATTGCCCAAAAAATGGGCGATGATTTCGTTTCTATCGAACACTTTTTGCTTGCTATTTTTGGGTCAAAAAGTAAAATTGCACAAATTCTGAAAGACCAAGGCGTTACCGAAAAAGATTTAAAAGCGGCCATCGAAGAATTGCGCAAAGGAGAAAAAGTAACTTCTGCTTCTGCCGAAGATAACTACAATTCGCTGAACAAATATGCTAAAAATCTGAACGAATTGGCCAAAAACGGAAAACTAGATCCGGTGATTGGTCGTGATGAAGAAATCCGTCGGGTTTTGCAAATCCTGACACGAAGAACAAAAAACAATCCAATGTTGGTGGGAGAGCCAGGAGTTGGAAAAACGGCCATTGCCGAAGGATTAGCTCACAGAATTGTAGATGGAGATGTGCCCGACAACTTAAAAAACAAAATTGTTTTTTCCCTAGACATGGGCGCTTTGATTGCCGGCGCAAAATACAAAGGCGAATTTGAAGACCGCCTGAAATCAGTGGTAAAGGAGGTTATTGCTGCCGAAGGCGACATTGTACTTTTTATTGACGAAATCCATACGCTTGTTGGCGCCGGCGGTGGCGAAGGTGCAATGGATGCTGCCAATATTTTAAAACCCGCTTTAGCCCGTGGCGAATTGAGAGCCATTGGAGCAACCACCTTAGACGAATACCAAAAATATTTTGAAAAAGACAAAGCGCTTGAACGCCGTTTTCAAAAGATTATAATTAAAGAGCCAGACACCGAAAGTGCCATTTCTATTTTACGAGGCATTAAAGAGAAATACGAAACACACCACAAAGTACAAATTAAGGATGAAGCAATTATTGCTGCAGTTGAAATGTCGCAGCGTTACATTACGAACCGATTTCTGCCAGACAAAGCGATAGACTTGATGGATGAAGCCGCTGCTAAACTGCGTATGGAAATCAATTCTAAACCAGAAGAATTAGATGTCTTGGATAGAAAAATCATGCAGCTTGAAATTGAAATCGAAGCTATCAAAAGAGAAAATGATGTTAGTAAAATTAAAATTTTATCCATGGATTTAGCGAATTTGAAAGAAGATCGAAATGAAATTTATGCCAAATGGAAATCTGAAAAAGATGTTGTTGATAACATTCAAGCGGTGAAAACTGAAATCGAAGATTTTAAATTCGACGCCGAACGTGCCGAGCGTGATGGCGATTATGGAAAAGTAGCTGAGATTCGTTATGGAAAAATCAAAGAAGCACAAACAAAACTGGACGAATTCCAAAAGCAGTTGCAGGTCAATCAATCGGGAAGTTCGTTGATTAAAGAAGAAGTGACTCGCGAAGACATTGCTGATGTAGTTGCCAAATGGACAGGCATTCCTGTGATGAAAATGCTGCAAGGTGAAAGAGAAAAACTATTGCATTTAGAAGAAGAATTACACAAACGAGTGGTTGGTCAAGAAGAAGCAATCGAAGCTGTTAGTGATGCAGTGCGTAGAAGTCGTGCTGGTTTGCAAGACATGAAAAAGCCCGTTGGTACCTTTCTGTTTTTGGGCACTACAGGTGTTGGGAAAACAGAATTGGCAAAAGCCTTGGCAGAATATCTTTTTGATGATGAAAATGCACTGACCCGCATCGACATGAGCGAATACCAAGAACGCCACAGCGTGAGCAGATTGGTGGGAGCACCTCCTGGATATGTGGGTTATGACGAAGGCGGACAATTGACCGAAGCAGTGAGAAGAAAACCTTATTCTGTTATCTTGTTAGATGAGATAGAAAAAGCACATCCTGATACGTTTAATATTTTATTGCAATTGTTGGACGAAGGACGATTGACCGACAACAAAGGACGATTGGCAGATTTTAAAAATACCATCATCATCATGACGTCGAATATTGGAAGTGAAATTATTCAAGAAAAATTTGATAACCTTAAAGGAAGTATAGAAGCCGCAACTGAAGCCGCTAAAGTAGAAGTTTTGGGCCAATTGAAACAAACTGTTCGACCAGAATTCATCAATAGAATAGACGAAATTGTGCTGTTTAAGCCATTAACATTGGTAAATATTAAACAAATTGTTGGTTTGCAATTAAAAGGCGTTACCAAAATGCTGGCATTACAAAACATAACGATTGATGCCACACCAGAAGCAGTTACTTATTTATCAGAAAAAGGATACAATAAAGAATTTGGTGCACGACCTGTTAAGAGGATTATTCAAAGAGAAGTGTTGAACGAATTGTCTAAAGCCATTTTATCTAACACCGTTGCCGCAGAAAGTGTTATCTTGATTGATGCTTTTGATGGCAAATTGGTTTTTAGGAACCAAAATGATGTGCTTCAGTAAGCATGCTTCTTTATGTGTTACCTGTGTAATAAAATGCAACAAGTAACAATTAAAACATCAATAGAAAAATTGGTGTTTTTTTTTTGACGAGTTTTTATCAAGACCATTGCTCTACCACAACTATTAAAACCTGTTTTTCTGGCTTGTGGGGATAGCTTTTGGGAAGATATTAAGCCAGTATTGAATAAGTTAAATCATGTGGTCTTGTTTGACTTTAAATAGAGCCCCAATCCATAAAAGCAATCAAACAATACCTAAAAATATAAGTAAGCAACCACATGAAATAACAAATAATAATCTTTGCTAAACTACTGTACCAAAATTTTGTTGATTTGAGATGCAAATTCCTCGGCATCAAAACTCATTTTTTTTTTTATGTTAACTTCTCTTTGATAATTCTTTTTGATTATTACAAATCGGTATTGAAATGACTTATAAAAATAACTAGCTGCCAAAAATAACACTGCAAATAATGAAATTATTAGCTGAATCATATATGAAAAAGTATTGTTTACGATATAAAAAA
>CALPKO020000068.1 GCA_943324165.2 Bdellovibrio sp. ZAP7
ACTATGATGATGCCCTAATTAAAATACAAGAAAATCCAGCTAACGTCTATTCTATTGCGCCATTTTTCGAGAAGAAAGTTTTATTAGATTACGCTGTTCAGGCATATGAATTAGCGCTTTTGAAAGAACCAAAGTTCAATTTTAATTACCAATTGGCCATTATTTATGGTCAACAAGGAAAAACCGATTTGATGATTGAAAAGTTCTTGACAGAATCTTACAACAATCCGCAAAGTTTGATTGTAATACAAAACCAATTGTCACGGTTTATGACAGAAGACGGCGAAGAGTCTTTTAATTTAGAATTAAAGAAAGCGCTTTTATTGCGTGTTCAAAAAGACCAAGATGTGTTTTGGAACCAATATTTGAGCTGGTTTTTTGTTCAACAAAAAGAATATAGTAAAGCCTTTATTCAAGAAAAAGCAATTTATAAACGAAATCCTGAATCACTGTCGAATATCGTCAACTTGTCTCAATTGGCAATCGAAGAAAATGAAAACGAAACCGCGGTTGAAATTTTGAACTTCATCTTAGAAAATACACAAGATGTAGAACTAAAAATAAAAGCACATTCCGCATTACTTGAAATGAAAATAGATAAATCTTTAGAAAAAGATTATCTAGTTATCAATGCTGAATTAGATTTATTAATCAAAGAATTTGGCATCAGCCCTTTTTCATTGCCGTTGCAAACTTTGCAAGCGCACTTTTTAGCATTTAATTTAAAAAAATCTGAACAAGCTAAAACCATTTTGAAAAATGCTTTAAACCTGCCTTTAAATAATTATCAACTGGCAGATGTAAAAATGGAACTAGCTGACATTTTTTTGTTTGAGGAAAAATTTAACCAAGCCTTGATTTATTATTCGCAAATTGAAGAAGATTTAAAAAACGACGAAGTTGGTCACGAAGCTAGTTTAAAATCAGCAAAAACCAGCTATTTTAAAACAGATTTCAGTTGGGCATTAAGCCAATTTAAAGTTTTAAAATCGGCTTCTACACAACTTATTGCCAACGATGCTTTAGAATTATTTTTACTTATAAACGACAATACCATTGCCGATTCTACACAAGTGGCTTTAAAGAAATTTGCGCGTGGAGATTATCTTTTGTATCAAAACAAAACACAAGACGCTTTAACCGCTTTTTTATCGATTTTGAAAGAAAATAAAGGCAATGAAATAGAAAGTGTAACGCTATATCGTTTAGGTAAAACTTACGAGAAACTAGGCGATTTTAATGCTGCACTGGCACAATACCAAACTATTATCGATAACCACAACGAAGGGATTTATATTGATGAAGCGTTATATTTTTCGGCAGAAATTTACAACAAACAGCTAAAAGATATTGAAAAAGCAAAATCACTTTATGAAAAAATTATTTTCAAACACGAAGACAGCATTTATTTTATAGATGCACGGAAAAAATACCGACAATTGCGTGGCGACAAGGAAATATAAAATATAAAAATATAAAAATGATAATTTATAACGTCACAACCAATATCCACGAAAGCGCCCATGATCAATGGCTACAATGGATGCAAAAAAAACACATCCCAGAAATTTTGGCTACAGGAAAATTCTCTACTGCCAGAATCGTAAAAGTTCTAGTCGAAGAAGAAATGGGAGGAACAACTTATTCGGTTCAATATTGCACTGATAGTAAAGCCACTTTAGAAAAATATTACCAAGAAGATGCCCCAAAATTTCGGGACGAAGCAATAGCGCTTTTTGGAGATAAAATGCTGGCTTTCCGAACGGAATTAGAATTGATTAGTGAACATTAAAAACGGTTTTTTATGGAAATTAAATTTCAAACCAAAGAAGAAAGTAATCAACAGCAACAAGAAGCTTTTTTAAAACTATCAAAAGTAGAAAGGTTTTACAACTTTTTAAATTTAATGGAAAGAATGACTCAATTTCCAACCAAAAACAAAATTGACAAGAATAAAGATAATTTTATAATAATAATTCCACCAAAAAATGAATAGATTTTGGGAAAATAAAATTGATGAATTTATTTACATTGCAAACAAACACAATGTTAGAATGCTAATGGTTGGTGGAGGCGCTGTCAATTTTTATGGTTATCAAAGGCATTCTGCAGATGTTGATTTTTGGATTGAAACAACTGAGGAAAATTTTAAAAAGCTTGTTTTAGTTTGTCAAGAAATGGGTTATGGCATAGATGATTTTCCATCAAATGTAAAACAACAACAGCAAAATATTTCAATTAAATTGTCCCCTCTGGATTTAGATTTAGAATTAATTACTAATTTTTCCGTAGATAAAACATTTAGTCAAGCATTTGACAATAGTGAAATAATTACTGTAAAAAGAAATTCTTTTTTAAGATGGAATGTTTTGAGTTACGATGATTTAATTTTAAGTAAAATAAAAGCCAATCGATCTAAAGATTTATTAGACATTCAACAACTAAAGATAATCAACAAAAAATAATTTTTTGTAATTTGATTTTTCGAAACTAAAAACCTTTGCGAATTCGCTTATTTAAGTTAAAGTAGAAACTATGGAAAAAGTAAAAGCTAAAAAACACCTCGGACAACATTTTCTGAAAGATGAAAGTATCGCAAAAGCAATTGCCGACACTTTATCGTTGCGTGGCTACGATGATATTTTAGAAATTGGGCCAGGAATGGGTGTTTTGACAAAATATTTACTTGACAAACCAACCAATACTTATGTCGTAGAAATCGACAATGAATCGGTAGTCTATTTAAATGAAAATTACCCAAAATTAGAAGGTAAAATAATAGCTAAAGATTTTTTAAAATACAATATCAACGAAGTTTTTGAAGGTACACAATTCGCCATTATCGGAAACTTTCCTTATAATATTTCTACCCAAATTGTGTTTCGCGCATTAGAATTAAGGAATCAAATTCCAGAATTTGCAGGTATGTTTCAAAAAGAAGTTGCCGAACGAATATGCGAAAAAAAAGGCACAAAAGCCTACGGAATTCTGTCTGTTTTAGTTCAGGCTTTTTATGATGCAGAATATTTATTTACGGTAAACGAAGATGTTTTTATTCCGCCACCAAAAGTAAAATCGGGTGTTTTGCGGTTGCGAAGAAAAGAAAACTTTACTTTGCCTTGTTCTGAAAAATTGTTTTTTACAGTTGTAAAAACCGCTTTTCAACAACGCAGAAAAACTTTACGCAACAGTTTAAAAACATTAAATTTATCTGATATTTTACGAGAAGATGTTATCTTTGACCTTCGACCAGAACAATTGACGGTAGCCGCGTTTATAGATTTGACCATAAAAATAGAAGCCGATGGAATTTAAAATCAGTAAAGAATTGATTCTCGAATTAGAGCAACTCATCGAAAACAACAACGACGAACAGTTGGAGCTTTTGTTGAACGATTTGCACCATGCTGATATTGCCGAAATTCTTGACGAACTCAATTTTGATGAAGCGACCTACATCTTTAAAGTTCTAGATTCAGAAAAAACAGCCGAAATTTTACTCGAATTAGAAGACGATTTACGAGAAAATATCCTTAACCGACTTTCTCCAAAAGAAATTGCAGAAGAGCTTGATGAGCTCGAAACCAACGATGCTGCCGATATTATTGCTGAACTTTCTAAAAGCAAAAAAGAAGAAGTAATCTCTGAACTTCAAGATGTTGAACACGCCAAAGACATTGTTGAATTATTGAGGTTTGACGAGGACACCGCTGGTGGAATCATGCACAAAGAACTCGTTAAAGTTAATGAAAATTGGAATGTATTAACTTGCATCAAAGAAATGCGCATACAAGCGGAATTTATATCTAGAGTACATTCCATTTATGTGGTTGACGACGGAGACCGTTTGATTGGCAGACTTTCCTTAAAAGATTTGCTGACAACCTCTGCTCGGACACCTATAAGCCAAGTATACATCAAAAAACTAAATTTCGTCAAAGTCGATACAGAAGATGTCGAAGTGGCCCGAATCATGCAAAAATACGATTTAGAAGCCATTCCGGTTGTCGATGAACTTGGTCGATTAGTTGGTAGAATAACCATCGATGACATTGTAGATGTGATCAAAGACGAAGCGGATAAAGATTATCAATTGGCGGCGGGTATCTCACAAGATGTTGAAGCCGACGATAGCATAATCGAACTCACAAGAGCAAGATTGCCTTGGTTGGTTTTGGCTTTATTAGGTGGTTTTATTACGGTAAGAGTATTAGGCCTTTTTGAAAGTGCAATGGTTCTGCATGGTAAATTGTTTTTTTTTACGCCCCTAATCGCTGCTATGGCAGGAAATGTGGGTGTTCAATCTTCCGCCATCATTGTACAAGGGTTGGCAAACAACACTTTAAGTGGCTCTCTTTTCAATCGGTTAATAAAAGAGGTTTCGCTCAGTCTTTTTAACGGAATAATTCTCGCAACCATCTTATTTTTAGGCAGTCACTTCCTTTTGAATGTTGAAATTATTATCGGCTTTATAGTTACTATCGCGCTTATTTCAGTGATCATAATTGCTTCACTGATAGGCACTTTTATTCCTTTAATGCTAGATAAATTTGGTGTCGATCCAGCTCTTGCGACAGGTCCTTTTATAACCACAAGCAACGACATTTGTGGAATTCTAATTTACTTTTCAATTGCAAAACTCATTTTAGGATTTTAATTTATTTTAAATTCTTTTTTTTATTTTGGATATCGTCATCACGATCAGTGGACAAAATCTGTGAGCAGCAACTGGTTTTGAAACTTCAATTTACAATATAGACATCCTTTAAACGATTTCAAAACACAATATCAAATATAATCGAGATTTAAAAAAGATGGTGTTGAAGTTGCAGACAATTCAAAAAAAATTGACATTCTTCAGACTTTAATACAATACTCGTAAAAAGATAAAAAAATCTTTATTAGAGAAAACAAAAAAATCTATATTTTATGTGCTAAAGTAAAAACAAAAAAGGCCTTCAAAGTGAATTGAAGGCCTTATTTATGTTAAAAAACTAATTAGTTTACAACAACATTATCAATTTGCATAGTAGTTGTTAAACCAGCAGTTCCGTTTCCTTTGTATTCAAAAACAAAATATCCATTTCCGGTTACAGTTCCTGGAATTGAATAACTTCCGCTGTTTGTAAAAGTGGAAGGATATCCAGTTGCTGATCCTGGAGAAATCGTAAAACTTGAAGTGATATCAACTAAATCGGCATTGTTAACTGTTCCTCCTGGCGTGTAGTTAGCAGCTAACACATAGTACACTTTTAAAACTGCACCATTTGCATAACCAGCTTTAGATTGAAAAGAAAAAGTATTTGCTGCACTCATGTCCACTGGAATAAAAAATAAACTTCTGTTTTCTTCTGCAGTTCCACCAAATGAAGTCATTTGAATGTATTTGTTACTAGAAAAAGTTACATTGCTCCAATATCTAGAACCAACTACCGGGTCGTTGATATATTTAGGAAAAACTCTATTAGCAGGTGAAGTTGTACCATAACTTTCAAAATCTTCGGTAAACGCACCAGAATAAGTAATATCAGTTCCTACGATTGGCGCAGAAAAATCGATGGCTAATCTAGGATCGGTTAATTGAATATCTGACTCAGTTCTTGCCACAAATTGATAATCTGTATTGTATTTTGTTAAAACCCCTCTTACCTTTCCATTTCCATTTGCAACAGCATTATAAGCGTAGCTAGCAAAACTACTAGTTCTGAAAATAATTGTATTTCCAGTCGCGTCAGTTAATAAGTGATTAGTTGCACCACCAACCTGATTAATTGGATCATAATAATTTTTTCCGATTGCAGCATCAGAAAATTGAACACCCGACAACTCGATTAATTTATTAATATTACTGTCTTTTTTAGTGTCATTTACAGACAATTTTTGAACTAGATCTTCTTGAGAAACTACTTTACAAGATGTAACTAAAGATTGTCTAATTTCAGAGGAATTCATTCTTCCAACGCTTGCAGTTCCAGATGTACCTACATATAATGATCCAACTCTCATAGAACCATAACTTACATCAGTGTACAAACCTTTCATTTTGATAAGTACTTTTCTTCCAGGTTCAAAAGTAATAAACGTGCTAGTTTCATCTACAGGAACACTGAATGCGTACTTTCCATCAAGCGTTTGAAGAGAAATTGATTTGTAGAAATTCCCTCCCTCATCACTAGATGTTACATAAGCTTCAATGATATCATCATAAGAATATTTCGTTGGAATTGGTGTTGCCTCAGCAATAACAAGGTTTACGTCTCTGTTAGCAACAAAACTTGTTTCTAAGCAATCAACAGTTGGTACTTTATAAGCATCGTCGTTTACACAACTTGAAAATCCAACAGCTATTAGCGCTGTTGCAAAAACGGTTTTTAAAATATTTGTTTTCATATTATTTAATTTTATTTTTTAGAATGAGAGGTATAAATTTACAAAATAGGTTCGTCCGAAACCATAAAAATATTTCGGGGCAAAAGAAGGAGTTCCGCTAGAGGTATCTAAATTAAGTTCTCTATAGTTTGCATTTCTCGCTTGCTCGTAACCTCCAGTTTTGTAGCTTGTGTCTAAAACGTTATTTACACTAGCAAAAAATCCTAATGTTTTTTCTTTGTATCTCCAAGATTTTCCGCCTGTCAAATTTAGTAAATTAAAATCAGCAAATTTTTGTTGTTTTAATAATTCTCTTGTTCTCGACAAAGTTACTTCTGGAAAAGGATTGTTAGAGTTTGTTAAGTTATTATTATCTCTAATAAAACTGTCCGTTCTCAAAATTGGAGCTACATCTATAAAATTATTTCCTAAATAATTAATGTTTGCACCAATCCACCAAAATTTAGGATCTCTATATTCTAATCCAAAAGATGCTGCTTGTTGCGGCGAACCCGGCTGTCTTAAACCTTTAAGTTTAGATTCTCCGTAGTTGATTGTAGGATTAGTTCTTACAGCGGAAGCCAATGCGTCAATATTAATTCTTA
>CALPKO020000069.1 GCA_943324165.2 Bdellovibrio sp. ZAP7
CAGTCATGCTTGGCACGGAAAAGCACCTAACGATGCTCAACTTGAAATTGCTTTATCACAAAATCCTGAGACTTTGGGAGATTATTAATTTAGTAAAAAGATACTGAAATAAATTCAGCATAAAAATGAAAAAATATACCAACACAGGAAGTAAAGATACGCGTTCAGGTTTCGGAGCGGGAATGACTGAATTAGGACAAAAAAACGAAAATGTTGTGGCACTTTGTGCAGATTTGATAGGTTCGTTAAAGTTTGACGATTTCAAGAAAAACCACCCGGAACGTTTTCTTCAAATCGGAATTGCAGAAGCCAATATGATTGGAATTGCAGCCGGATTAACTATTGGAGGTAAAATTCCGTTCACCGGAACATTCGCCAACTTTTCGACAGGAAGGGTTTACGACCAAATCAGACAATCGGTTGCGTATTCAGATAAAAATGTAAAAATCTGCGCCTCACATGCAGGATTGACTTTAGGTGAAGATGGTGCAACACACCAAATATTAGAAGATATTGGATTGATGAAAATGTTGCCAGGAATGACGGTTATCAATACTTGCGATTACAACCAAACCAAAGCAGCCACCCTTGCAATTGCAGATCATCACGGACCAGTTTATCTGCGTTTTGGACGACCAGTTGTACCTAATTTCACACCAGAAAATGGCAATTTTGAAATTGGTAAAGCTGTAATGTTGACAGAAGGTTCAGATGTTACAATAGTTGCAACTGGACATTTGGTTTGGGAAGCGCTTTTGGCTGCAGAGGCATTAGAAGCAAAAGGAATCTCAGCAGAAGTGATAAATATACACACCATTAAACCACTAGACGAAAAAGCAATTTTGGAATCACTAGCAAAAACTAGATGCGTTGTTACTGCAGAGGAACATAATATTTTGGGTGGATTAGGCGAAAGTGTTGCTCGAATATTGGCTTTAAACAATCCAACACCGCAAGAATTTGTAGCTGTAAACGATAGTTTTGGCGAAAGCGGCACACCTGAGCAATTGATGGGAAAATACAAATTGAACAACCAAGCCATTGTTGAAGCCGTTGAACGCGTAATGAAAAGAAAATAGTTTGCAGTTCAAACTTTAAGGAAAAAGCCATCTTGTTGTGAAAACTTGATGGCTTTTTTTTGGCTAAAATATTTCTTCTCTAAATTTTCCGAGAAATTTCAAAGTTCTTTTCTGTACGTTTTTCTTCGACAAATGATTTTTGGATCAAAATTTTTCCACAATAGTTGAATCGCTAAATTATCGGCCAATTCTGGAGTTCTAATGCAATTTTCAATTCCTCTTTCTGTAAAAGTAGTATGGTATTCTTTAAAAATAATCGCATGAACTCCTTTGTTTTGGTATTCTGGATGAACACCAATTAAGTAAAAAATCACGTCTTTACTATTCTTTCTGGCATTCAACAAATGCAAAAATCCTAAAGGAAATAATTTACCATTTGCCTTTTGCAAAGCTATAGAGAAACTAGGCATAACGATTGCAAACGCAACCAAATCACCATTTTTATCTTCAACAAATTTGATGTATTCGGGATTTATAAAATTGATATATTTCCTTTTAAAATACTCTTTTTGAACATCGGAAATGGCAACAAACGATGATAAACTTGCATAAGATGCGTTGAATAAATCAAACATTTTGTCTACATAAGGCAAAACATCTTTTGTCGATTTGAAAGACAAAGCTTTCAGTTGATAACGCCTTTTGATTAATTCTTGTGCTTTATCAAAATATTCTAATTTCACATTTTCAAAAGGAAATTTATTTTCGACATATTCCTTTTCTGTGCTAAAACCAAGTAATTCGAAATGGGTTTTATAATATTCAAAATTATACCAGGTGATCATCGTTCCGATTTCATTAAAACCTTCTGTCAAAACGCCAACTTTGTCTAAATTTGAAAATCCCATCGGACCTTCCATGTATTCCAAATTATTACTTTTTCCTAAATCACTCACCTTTTCTAGCAACATTTTAGTAACTGTAACATCGTTAATTACATCAAACCAACCAAAACGAACTTTCCTTTTTTGTTGATTGTTAACTTCTTCCCAATTTACAATTGCTGCTATTCTTCCAACAATCTTGTTGTTTTGAAAAGCCAAATAAAAGTAAGCTTCTGCATTATCAAAAGCGGGATTTTTGGTTTTATCAAAAGTTTCTAATTCATCAGATATGATTGGCGGAACCCAGTATTTGTTGCCTTTGTATAATGAAAACGGAAATTTTATAAAATCTGTTAACTCGTGTTTTGTTTTTGCCTCTTTTATTGAAATCATCCGTTTTATAGTAAAGAATCTTTTTTCTTTTTAGTTTTATTGTCTTTAGTTTTGTCTTTTTTACCTTTTTTCTTCTTTTTGTCCTTGTCCTTTTTATTGTCCAATTTCACCAAAACAGGATTATAATTGGCATCAAAGCGCCAAGAAACACCAATACTTCCATAAAAAATAGAAGGTGTATTTTTAAAATTAGATGTTATCGAGCCATCGATTTGAAAATTGTCTTTAATTAAATAGGCAGCACCACCGCGCAGAATCGCATCTGCATAATAATCGCTTTTTAAGCCTTGATTTTCGATAAAACCTGACCATTTTTCATTAAAACCTTTCGTAATTGTCAATACGTAACCATACGTTGGGAAATCAGTTGTGATTTTATCCACAATAATATTTGTAACTACGACAAAACCTCCAGAAAATTGATTTTGTGTAATAATTGCTAATTTAGGACTGATTCCTGCATCAGTTTTAAAAGTATAAGGAGTACCCATTTTTAGATTAAATCCTATATAACCAGCAAGCGAAGGTATGAACTCGCGCCACTTAAATTTATATTTTGCCTTCCAGCTGTAAAGGTTTTTCTTTTCTACATAATTCTTGTTTGGGTCATAAAAAAGGTATTTTGCTCCGATAGTTGTTTGCTTGAAACCACTTCTGTTTTCTGAACCTAAAATCGTTTTGTAAACATCTTCTTGGTATTGTAAATCTAAAATAAGCTCTAATTCTTCTTTCATAAGTCCATAACGAAGGCTTAAATCCGTTCCAAATCCATTGGATTCCGATAACAGCAAATCATGCTTTTCATTGAAGGAATAAATTCCTGACTCCACTTGAAATACATTTTTTCCGACAGAAAAAGCAGATTGAGATTTTCCGGGACGATTTGAATTGATGACATCCGTATATTGAGCATGTACAAAAGAGCCAATTAACGAGCAACTCATAAAACATAAATAATTGAATTTCTCCATTTTATGTATTTTTTAAATGATTTTTTTAGCAACTTTCCAAATGTACTATTATTTTATTATTTATTTAAGAATGATAATTTATTTTTGAACATTAGATTTGTTAATTTTGGCAAAAATATATTCTTATGCAAGAAGCATCATTTAACGGAACTATAAAAGTTATTTTCTATATCTTGGTTTTTTTCTATGTTTTTAAGTTTTTAGCTCGAATATTTCTTCCCGTTTTGGTGAAAAAAGTAGTTGAAAAAGCAAGTCAAAATTTTCAACAACAATACTCTAATCAACAGCAACATACTTATCAACAAAGCAAAGATGAAGTTGTTATCGATACTTCAAATGCAAAAAAAAGCCGCGAAACCAAAAAAGTAGGCGACTATGTAGATTATGAAGAAATTGATTAAGTTTGCATTTGAAGAAAAATGATTTTTCTCAATTCAAATTAATTCATTTTGATGAAAATTCTAAACAAATTTTATCCGCATTTATTAGCCATTTTGGGCTTTATAGTAATTTCTATAATTTATTTCTATCCCGTTTTGCAAGGTAAAGCGCTTTATCAATCTGATATTGCGCAATATACTGGAATGGCAAAAGAACAAAACGATTTTAGAGCTACCGAAAAAACAGAACCTTTTTGGACAAATTCGGCTTTTGGTGGAATGCCAACTTATCAAATGGGGGCTAATTATCCGCATAATTACATCAAAAAAGTAGATGAATTGTTGCGTTTTTTGCCTCGTCCAGCTGATTATTTGTTGCTGTACTTTCTCGGATTTTATTGTTTGTTGTTGGTGCTGAAAACAGATTCGCTCAAAGCATTTTTTGGTGCTTTGGCTTTTGGATTTTCTACTTATTTGATAATAATATTAGGTGTTGGCCACAATGCAAAAGCGCATGCGATTGCTTATTTTCCGGTTGTAGTTGCTGGATTTTTACTCGTCTTTCAACGAAAATATATTGTTGGCGGACTACTTACACTTTTCGCGATTGCACTCGAAATAAATGCCAATCACTTTCAAATGACTTATTATTTATTGATTTTGTTATTTGTAATCACGATTTTCTATGTTTACAAATCTTTTAAAAGTAAAGAAATCCAATCGCTTTTTTATTCATTTGGTATTTTAATCGCTGCTGGTATTTTGGCAGTTGGCGCCAATGCAACGGGAATTCTGGCCACTGCAGAATATGCAGATTTCAGCATTAGAGGAAAAAGCGAATTGACTTTTAATCCAGATGGTTCTAAAAACCAAACCAGTTCGGCGATGAATTATGATTACATCACCGAATACAGTTATGGAATTGCAGAAAGTTTGAACCTTTTTGCGCCAAGATTATTTGGTGGTTCAAATTCAGAAAAACTGGATGATAAATCTAAAGTTTTTGAATTTATTTCTAAAAAAGGTGCAAATGCAGAAGAAGCAAAAAGTTTTACAGAAAATTATGGAATGACCTATTGGGGAGAACAGCCAATTGTTGCCGCACCAGCGTATGTTGGAGCGATTGTTATTTTTCTAGCCATTTTGTGTTTATTTAATGACAAAAGAAAAATAAAATACGCTTTTTTAGCAGGAGCAATTTTCACATTAATGCTTTCATGGGGTAAAAACTTCTCTCTTTTAACCAATTTTTTCATCGACTATGTTCCGATGTACGACAAATTCAGAGCAGTTTCATCTGTTCAAGTGGTTTTGGAATTGTGTCTTCCGATATTGGCTATGATGGGACTGCAAACGTTTTTTAAAACTGAAAAAGAGCAACAATTCAAAACTTTGTGGAAAAGTTCAGCGGTTGCTTTGGGAATTATTGTTCTGTTATTCTTGTTTAAAGGATTTTTTGATTTTTCAGGAAGCGTTGACCAACAGTTATTACAAATGTTTGGCAAACAAACCGAAGATCCAAGTTTTGGAACTGAATTTATTGATGCCTTAAAATCAGACAGACAAAGTATGTATGTTACTGATTTAATGAGAACTGGGTTTTTAATTTTGCTAGTAGCAGGTTTACTTTGGATGAATTTAAAAAACAAACTTTCACAAAATATTACGGTAATTTGTGTTGGAATTTTGATGGTTGGAGATTTGGTTTTGGTAGACAAAAAATATGTTGACACCACAGGTTTTGTTAGCAAACAAGAAGTAAACGAACCGTTTCAGCCAACTGCGGCAGATTTAGAAATTTTGAAAGATAACTCAACTTATCGTGTGTATGATATTCAAGGAAGATTGCAAGCGCGAAGTTCCTATTTTCATAAAACAATCGGTGGTTATAGCGCAGTTCGTCCGAGAAGGTTTGACCAATTGTTTGATTATATCATCGATAAAGATTTGTCAGATTTAGCAAAAAACATTGACGAACAAACTTTGGCTTTAACAAAAAGCAGTCCTATTTTAGATGCTTTAAACGTAAAATATATTCTGGTTCCAACTGAAAATGGCGATATTCCGATTAAGAATCCATTTATAAATGGAAATGCATGGTATGTAGATGATGTGAAAATGGTTAATTCTGCTGACGAAGAAATGAGAGCTTTACAAACCACAGATTTGAAAAAAACGGCAATTCTAAATCAAAAATATAGCGCTGATTTTAAAAATAGTTCATTTGCAAAAGATACGCTTTCATCCATAAAGCTAATCACTTACAAACCAAATTATATAAAATATAGTTCAATAAATGATGTTGAAGGTTTAGCAGTTTTTTCTGAAATTTACTATCCAAAAGGTTGGAATGTTTATGTTGATGGAAAACCTGATGCTCATTTTAGAGTGGATTATGTTTTGCGCGGAATGAAAATTCCAGCAGGAAAACACACCATTGAATTCAAATTTGAACCACAAGTTGTAAGAACAGGAAGTACAATTGCACTTATTAGTTCAATTTTGATGTTGCTTTTGTTGATTGGGGGAATGTATTTTGAGAATCGACAACAATTTAATAAAAATTTATAATTTGTATACCAAATCTTTTTTCTAATTGATAAATTTGTAATTATTATCATAATATGAAAACTAAAAATCTAAATCATGCTTCTCCAATAGTTTTAGAAGCACAGCGTGCTACAGAAGTTAAGAATTTAACTTACATAGAACGATTAGAAAGATTATCTGCATTGATAAAAGTTTCCTACATGTTAAAAAATGCGAAAAGAATAGCAACAATGAAATAAATGACAGATCAAATTAATAATATTTTTTCTATATTTTTTAAATGTAAAGTTAAGTATATAGTGATAGGTCTTTTTGCTGTCAATCTTTACGGATATACTAGAAACACCGGAGATTTAGATATTTATATTGACGATAGTATTCAAAATCGAAAAAATTTAAGAGAAGCTTTTATTGAAATTGGAATTGGAGATTTTGAAGCACTTGAAACAATGCAATTTGTTGCTGGTTGGACAGAATTTAATTTAGATTATGGAATGCGTTTAGATTTAATGACAAATATTAAAGGATTAGAAGATAAACCTTTTGATGAGTTATTAAATGTTGCAACCATTGTATTTTTAAACGAAATCCCCGTTTATTTTATTGATTTTAAAAATCTTATAATTTCTAAAAAAGCTGCCAATAGATTAAAAGACATTTTAGATATTGAAGAACTCAATAAATTAAATGATGAAAATCAATAATTTTCAATGAATCAATTTTCAAAAAAAGTCTTAATCATCACCTATTATTGGCCTCCAGCTGGAGGACC
>CALPKO020000070.1 GCA_943324165.2 Bdellovibrio sp. ZAP7
CCAAATACGGAATTCATCAAGTGTCATCTTGCACGAAAAATTAATCCCATCAGCATAGGATGCATAGGTACCTATTTGCAATTGCGAATTGGCAGGAATGGCTAAATTGGTTGCAAAAGTAATGGTTTCTACTAGCACACCGTTAATGTAGATAGCTGTAGTTTTACTTGATCCAGTATAGACCAGTGCCACATGGGTCAACACGTTTGGCGTAAGTGCAGCGGTTGTAGCGGTTATATCATTACCTGCACCGATATGATGAATCTTTAATTTTCCAGTTTCTCCATTATACCCTATTACTTCCAACGCATTTGACACACCTGCTGTACCATACCAAGCTAACCAGCGATCTCCGGTTTGACCTCCTTTGTATAGAACATTAAATTCAATGGTATGGTCGGCATTGCCCGTAAACGGACTAGCACTGGATGGTGTGTTAATAAAATCATTGCTGCCATCAAAATCTAGAGCATTCCCTGAGGAAATACCCCCGTTCAACACCACAGAACCGCCACTACAAAAAGTAGTTGAGCCACCTGCGGTGATTATTGGATTAGTTGGCAACGCATTTACCGTAATATTGGTAACGTTTGTCGACCCAGTAATAACCAGTGCGCTGCTCACTACTCTAATACGATATCCTGATCCCTGTGCCGTAGCGGTAGGAATTGTAGCCGTTATGGTTCCTGCTGCGGTACTGCTAAGGGTGCCAATAGCAACCGGACTAGTAAATGAACCGGCACTGCTACTAAGCTGTGCCGTAAATACATTGCCGGCAGTAAAACTACCCGTAATGGTATAGGGCACACTGATGGTGGCACCTGCACATAATGTGGTTGGACTTACCTCACCTGTCGTGATGGTTTGTGCTTGCAGGTTTGCAGCAAAGAAAAAGGCAAGGGCAAGAAGGAGTTGAAGTTTTTTCATGATAACTATTTTATAGATTAGGATTTTATAATACGTTTAATTTTTTCAGTTCTTCTGGTGTTACACTGGGTGGCATTTCGCCATTTTTTATTTTGGTGATGATGAGCTTGGCTACTTTTTCGGCAGCGGCTTTGGTTTTAAATCCTTCGTTGCCGGGCAAACCGGGTTTGCTGGGTTGGTGTATGAGTATTTTGCCAGAGGCAAGCACATCATAACCAAAAGTGTTGTTGGCCGCCGGGATGATTTTGTATGTCAGTTGGGTATTCGCAAACTGGGAAGCGGCAGGAAATTGCACCTCGGATTTGGGAGCCATTTTTGAAACTTTTGCTGACTGCTGCGGTTTATTCTGATTGGAGGTTTGGCTCCATAATTTTGGAACAAAAGCCAAGCAAACGATTATGGTGAAAAGTAAATTTTTCATGTGGTTTGGAACAAACCCACAAAAAAAATAAAAATGAATTAAATTGAGGTAAAAAAAGCCACAACCTTCTTTCATTTTTAAAAATGAAAGGAAGTTTTAGCAATAAATCATAGCGTAATTGGCTTCCAAAGCTTTCAGAAAGCCAATGAAAGCGCAATGCCTACGTCTTTTTAGTGATGGAGCGTTATAAAATATGGAGAAGAACATAATATTGTGCTTTTTGAGCATTGGTTACTGCCTTTTACATTTTTCCATCTGTCAACTGCTAGCTGTTTTTGGCCAATGTTAGGAAATACTTTCGAGGTAGTCACTCGGTGTTTTTCCGGTAACTTTTTTGAAGGAGCGAATAAAAGTAGAATAAGACTTAAATCCAACTTGTTCTCCAAACGCTTCAATTGTTAATGTGTTGATTTTGCCTTCATTCAAATTGCGAATCACATGTACTACCCGTAACTGATTGCGCCAGTTAGAAAAAGATTCTTTTTTAATGTTGTTGAAATAATAAGTCAAATGGTGGGCCGGGATTCGTATTTCATCCGAAATTTTACTTAGCCCACAGTCCGATTGTAAATAGGTTTGCTGAGCGACGCTTTGCAGAAGGAGTTCCTCAATGTTGGTAACGTAATCAATAGAGAAAAGTTGTGGTTCAATTTTGCTACCGCTCGGTTTTTGATTAACCGCTGCATAAGAATCTATCTCCGAATCATCATTGTGATTTGAAGCTAGACCTGCAGGACTTGCTTCGTTTGAATGTTTGTAAGCGTGGTCAAACGGCAAACCATACATAATATTCGGAAAAAACATAACCGTCATATTCATACCAACATAAATAATAGCAGCAAAAAGCAATGCCACGCTAGCTTTATTTAAGAAAACAGATTTATCATCATAAATCCACATGTTGGCCATCGCCACCGTAAAATTAAGGGTGATAATAGTAACAAGTCCAGTGAAAATAAAGAGCCAATTCCGAATCAGTCTGTATTGTGTGGTCCCAACGATTGGATTATTAGCTACTTTTTTATGGTGCCAAAGTAAATACCAAAGACTAATCGCGTAGAAATAGGTCTGCACTACATTGAGCCCTTGATCTATTTTATGAGGAATAATTTTGTTGATATGAAACGCAGCCATATCCCAATTATTACTGTAAATGTTTTGGGCAATAGTAAGTTTATAATCCCAACTCGAAAAAAAATAAGGAACATACCCCACGACAGATATCGCAAAGAGAGCGAAATGCAAATAATCAATTTTACCTAGTTTACTGTTGTCTTTTAAAATGCTTCTGACATAGAAAAATGCACAAGGACCAATTAAATAAAAGAAAGCATGGGTAGTAGTAAAAAAAGCAATCCTAAAAAGTGATTTGCCATAAAAAAAGTAAAAATTCTCCAGTAAATACAAGGCCGAAAAGAAAAGGAATCCAGCCAAATAACGGTTGGCACTAAGGTATCCTTTGTTATAAAACAAGACAACCAATGGCAAAAACATACCTGTTAAACAAATATAAGCAATTAACGAATCCAAATCTTGCTGGTTTTTGAGATGCAAACATAAGAAATATTTATTTGAACATAAAATTAGTATACTTGCTAAATAAATAGCGAAGATTATCAAACCCTATTTAAAAACAAATAAAAAATCCCTCCAACTCATTTAAGAATTGATGGGACTTTTTTCTCGTGAATTACGAATTAAAAATTAAAAATTACGAATTGGGAATTAGGAATTACAAACTTGAAACCTGAAACTTCCAACTTCCGACCTAAAACCCAACAACCAACTCAAAAAATCAGTCGAATTGATGACAATTTTCATTCAAAATTAATTACGCCCGACGGATATATTCTTTCACAAACAATAGCACCAAGCCAAATTTAAACAAAATGAGCCCGATGCAATACCGGGCTCATTATTTTCAAAATTAATTATAAATTTGATGTGACTTTTAGGTCCTGTCTTCTTACTGTTATGATTTTTTTAAATCTAAACCTTTTCTATTACCCGTTTATTTTTAATTTCATTCCTGGTTTCAAGTCATTTCCGCTGATACCATTCCATTTTTTGATATCTGAGACTGTAATGCCAGGATATTTTTGTGCGATTTTAAACAGAGAATCTCCTTTTTTAACCAAATAATGACTGTTTTTTGAAGTTTTATCTTTCTTCTCACGGCTAGCAATTGCTGCGCTTGTTGGTTTGTTTTCTGCTTTCAAAATCAACAATTTTGCACCCAATACTAAATTATTATTTTCTAATTGATTCCATTCTTGAATTTCCGCAATCGTAACACCGAGGTTTTTTGAAATTAGTGATAAGTTATCCCCTTTTTGAACGGTATAATAGATTTTGTTTTTTAAATCCGTATTTTCTTTTAAATCCGCAACCTCAGCATCAGCATTATTGATTTTTAATTTTGAATCCAATTTTACATTATTGTCTTGAATGTTGTTCCATGCTTTTAAATCACTAACTGAAACATTGTATTTTTTGGCAATTGAACTTAAATTATCTCCTGTTTGAACGGTATATTCTGTGGTAGAAGCAATAGTTTCTGTTTTTGTGTCTTTATTGATTTTGACATCGTTCGTCACTTCAGTTTTAACCTCCTCTTTTACAGTCGATTTTTGCTCTTTTCTGTTATTTAAAGCAACTTCTTGTCTTTCGATGGTTACGATTTTAAGTTTCCTTCCCATCGGCGCTTTGTTGCTTTTTAAGCGGTTCCATTTTTTGATGTCAGAAACAGCAACATTGTATTTATCTGCTATTTCACTCAAATTATCGCCTCGTTTAACGGTATGGAATTTGGTTCTGTTTTTTTGTACAAAAACCGTTTCTGCGCCAGCGGTTGAAGTAGTGTCTCTTTCAGACCGAGCTCTTTTTTTGTAAACAAATGGTCTTTCTCTGCGATCGTCTTCGTGTTTGACATAAGCATATACCTTGTCTTCATTCGACACAAAAGCGGCAATTTTTGCCGTTGGCATTCTTAAATAGTGGTGTACATTTGGATAAAAAGGAACCACATTCATTTTATACGAAGGGTTTAACAATTGTAATTGTGCCACGGGAATGTCTAATAAATCGGATATTTGCTTGAACGACATTTCTCTTTTTACCATAATGGTATCGGTTTCAAAATGTTTAATCAACGCGCGATTGGGGATAATTCCGTGTTCTTTGTGGTATTCATAAATGTACATAGTAGCTAAAAAAGCAGGTACATAACCTTGTGTTTCTTGCGGAAGATTTTTTCTGATGTTCCAAAAATTTTGCTGTCCTCCAGAACGTCTAATTGCTTTTGCAACATTTCCTGCCCCAGAATTATAAGACGCCAAAACCAATTCCCAATCACCAAAAATTTTGTACA
The DNA here is from genome assembly GCA_943324165.2 of Bdellovibrio sp. ZAP7. GTDB lineage: Bacteria > Bacteroidota > Bacteroidia > Flavobacteriales > Flavobacteriaceae > Flavobacterium. The sequence continues at coordinate 4,719 of CALPKO020000070.1, forward strand.
TATTGCTCATGTATTGTGCTGCGGCGCCACTTGCTTTCAACGGATCGCTGCGTTCATCTACATAAGAATCAACATTAAGATTGTATTGTTTCCCAGTTTGAAACATAAATTGCCAAAGTCCAGTAGCACCAACTCTAGAAACCGCTTTCGGATTCAATGCAGATTCTACCACCGCCAAATATTTAATTTCTAACGGAACATTTTGTTTCGCCAACGCTTCTTCGAACATCGGAAAATAATATTCGGAAATAGCCATTAGCCGTTCAAAAGATTTTTTTCTATTTTTTAAAAACGATTTGATTATGTTTTCTAAACCTTCGTTATATTCAATGTTAAAAGGCGATTTAGCGTCCATTGCTTTTAATCTAGATTTCAGCAAATCGGTAGATAATTCAAAATCAACCTTTTCGTCAATATTGATGTTCTTGATGTCTGATGCCAAATTATCATACAAATCTATATTGCTTAACTCTTTCATCCACAAGCTATCTACGCAAGATGCCATCGCATCTTTCTTGAAGGTAGCTTTGATAGAATCTAAATAAGAAATTTTGAATTGTGGTTTAGCATAACTTTCTGCTGCAACAATCGTGTCTTGTGCAAAAGTAGTTCCGGCGATAAATAATAGAACGGGGAGGGCTATTTTTTTTAACTGCATATTTATTTTATTTATGCTTTCTGTATGCCAAATACCATACCACTTAGAAAACATTGTTTCGTCGAAAATTTTAAATAAAAAGCAACGATTTGAAGATTTTTATGTACAATATGTTATTTTTCAAACCATTGAATATGCAAACATAAGAATTATATAATGAAATCGTATAATCTTATAACTTAAAATTGTCCTAAATATTGTTAATTGTGCTTTTTTAATCTAAAATTGCAGCAATTCCAGGTAAGATTTTACCCTCTAACATTTCTAACATTGCTCCGCCACCGGTAGAAACATAGCTCATTTTGTCTTCAAAGCCAAATTGCTTTACAGCCGCCACAGAATCTCCTCCACCTACTAAAGAAAAAGCGCCGTTTTCAGTTGCTTCTGCTATAAAATTACCTAATTCGATGGTTCCATTTGCAAATTTGTCCATTTCAAATACGCCTAAAGGTCCGTTCCAAAGAATGGTTTTAGATGCTAAAATTACTTTTTTAAAGTTTTCTAACGATTTTGGTCCGGCATCCAAACCTTGCCAACCATCTGGGATTGCTTTTACATCCACTACTTGTGTGTCGGCATCTTTAGAAAAAGCATTGGCCGCTATAACATCAACTGGAATATGGATCTGAACACCTTTTTCTTTTGCTAATCGCAAAATTTCTAATGCCAATTCTTGTTTGTCATCTTCACAAATCGAATCGCCAATTGTTCCACCGAGCGCTTTCACGAAAGTAAAAGTCATTCCACCACCAATAATCATGTGATCGACTTTGTCTAAAATGTTCTCGATAACTGTGATTTTTGAGGATACTTTACTTCCGCCAAGTACTGCCGTTACTGGTTTTTCTGAATCTTTTAAAACCTTGTTCAAACTTTCGATTTCCTTAGCCAATAAAAGTCCGAAACATTTTTCGTTTGAAAAAAACTGTGCAATGATAGTCGTCGAAGCGTGCGCTCTGTGTGCGGTTCCGAAAGCATCGTTCACATAAATATCTCCCAATGAAGCCAATTCTTTAGCAAAATCAATATCTCCAGCTTCTTCTTCATCGTGAAAACGCAAATTTTCTAACAATAAAACTTCTCCTGGTTTTAAGTTTTCTGAAGCTGTTTTTGCTAATTCGCCAACACAATTCGCTGCAAATTTAACCTCAACTTTCAAGATTTGAGAGGCAGTTTTCAAAATGTGTTGTAACGAATATTTTGCTTCAACTCCTTTTGGTCTTCCTAGGTGCGACATCAAAATCACACTTCCCCCATCATTCAAAATTTTGTCGATGGTTGGTTTTGCTGCTTCAATTCGAGTGGCGTCTGTAACGTTAAAATGTTCGTCTAAAGGCACATTAAAATCCACGCGAATTAGTGCTTTTTTATTTTTGAAATTGAAGTCGTTTAAGGTTTTCATTTTTTATTTTTTTAAGAAAAATTATTTTTTCAATTGTGATTTGTTCGATATAAAGAACAAATATAACTTATTTTAAAAACTATAAAACCCAATTCAATTGGAAACTAGCTGAATTAAGTTGCGAAAACGTTGTA
>CALPKO020000071.1 GCA_943324165.2 Bdellovibrio sp. ZAP7
GCTTCTTTTAAATCTGTAATAATACCTAAAACAGGCCCTGGATAAAACTGGGTTGGATGAGCAGTCAAAACGGTACGAATATTAAAATTCTCCAAAAAATATTTCAATTCACCCACATTCTCTTTGGCCTCAGCTTTTTCCTTGATATCTCGCAGCGATCCTCTACCTTCCATATTATTTACAATTGGAAATGCTGTATCTTCAATTGCATCAAACAAAACAATCTGACGCTCAACATATTGAATAAATTTAAACAGTAAATCAATTTTTTCGTTTTCTGATTTATTATCCAAAAATTTTGTTGAGAATTCATCAAAGATTTGAATTGGACTTTTTTGATTTTTGAATCCTTTATCGCAAAAATCAGAAAAAAGCGGAAGTAAAACACCGGTATTATCAATGTCATCAAAAGGTAAAGTAATGAAAACGCTATTATAGATTTGGTATTTCAACCTTACATGTTCATTGAAACGCTCTGATTTTGTTGGAGTATACATGACTTTAAAACTTTTGGTTAAATTTAAAAAAAAAACCTCAAGTTTACACTTGAGGTCCTATTTTTATTAAAAGCATTTGATTACATATTTTTGAAAATAGTATGCATCAATCTTTTTTTATCATTTATGCTTTCTTCAAGTGAAATCATAGTTTCGGTTCTGTAAACGCCTTCGATGTCATCAATCATAAAAATAACATCTTTTGCATGTTTTGTATCTTTCGCTCTAATTTTACAAAAGATATTAAATTTACCTGTAGTTACATGAGCCACAGTAACAAATGGTATATCGTTAATTCGCTCTAAGACAAATTTGGTTTGCGAAGTATTGTTTAAGAAAACTCCTACATATGCAATAAAAGAATAACCTAGTTTCTCATAATCTAGCGTCAATGAAGAACCCATTATAATCCCAGCATCTTCCATTTTCTTTACTCTAACATGTACGGTACCAGCAGATATCAATAGTTTTTTTGCAATGTCTGTAAACGGAACTCTTGTATTGTCAATCAACATGTCTAAAATCTGATGATCAACTTCATCTAATCTAAATTTACTCATAATATTGTGTGTTTGCGGTTTTAATTATTATACAAAAAAGGTTAGAATATATTTTTTAAATTACTGAACCATTAACAATTTCAATTAAATTCTCAGCATTTTCTAAATAAAAATCAGCCTTTTGATTAATTTCTGGGAAATTCTGCTTTTTATCAAAGTAGGTTCTTCCGTCTGCATCTAATTCAAAATGACCAATTTTATTTTCTAAATTATCAATTTTAACAACAAAAGCGTTAAAAAAGACATTATTATTTATTAATTCTTCTCTATAGTTAGCAGCAAAATTCGTTATAATTTCTGAATTATCATAATTAATTTTCACATTTTTATAAACAAAATCAAAAAAATCTGTATTATTCTGCGGAATATTCATGTATTCATCAATTTTGTTGTCAACTACAACGTTTTCGTAAATCGCAACAAAACTTGATAATAATGCAATAAATAGGTATTTTCGCGATTCATCACGGTTATAATCATTTTGGAAGTGTCCAGCTTCAAAAAGCACAGTTGACGTTCCTAGATTTTGAAAAGTATCTCCAACACAATTTATATTAAATCCATCGTCAAATCGGCTGATTTGATTTGGGATGTACTTTTGTAGCGTTCTATTTATGGCAATAATTAATTTGGCAGCATTATTTCGTACTGTGTTAAACGAACGTTCTTCATTAAAAGATGGTGCTAAAAAGGACACCGTTGCTGGATTATGGGTTTTTCCGACACCAAAAATCGAACGTTGATCGTGCAAATTGTAACAATAATTAGGTTTGAAAAGGTCATAACATCGGCGCAAGACCAAACTTTCTGGCTGAGATAAATTTTGAGCGTCTCGATTTAAATCAATTTTATTCGCATTTTCTCTCGTGTATGATTCAGCTCCATCAGGATTTAACATCGGAATGAAACAAAATGTAAAAAAATTCAATAAATTAGTTTTTAATTCAGAACCAAAATCAAAGAAATTAAACAAATCAAACAATGCTTTTGTTGTTGTACTTTCATTACCATGCATTTGGGACCAAATTAATATTCGCATCGAACCAGTACCAATTTCATAACTGTAAATTGGTTTATCAAGGACTGATTTTCCAATTATTTTTACAGCCGATTTGTGCTTTTCTTTTAATAATAAAGGTTCAATCTTTTCTAAAGTAATGTAACGACCATTAAGCGAATGCTCAATAAATTGGTTTGCTAATTTTAAGTAATCCATTGCTTAATTTTTAGTTTTACAAAAGTAAACATCTTTATATTTACAAATGTAAACATCGATTTTATGTAAAATGTTTAAAGATGTAAACAAATTTCTTGACCGATAAATTGATATCTGCCCATCTTTTGTTTACATTTTACAATCTCTTTAATTTATGAATTTAAAAAAATATAAATCAACATATTAATCTTATTTAATTAAACTATAAATAGAATGTTTTTATTAGCTTTTGAACAATTTAACTTTGTAAAATTGTTTATGTAAATTCTTTTATTTACATTTGTAACTATGGATTTTTATACTACAATTTACAATGTTAAACACTGAAGATTTTGTCAAAAGATTAGAAATTTTATTAGATTATTACAGCCTGAATGCATCTAGTTTTGCTGATAAGATTGGGGTACAACGTTCAAGTATCTCTCATTTATTATCTGGTCGAAATAAACCCAGTTTAGATTTTATAATGAAAATTACCGCCATTTTCCCCGATATAAACATCTATTGGATTTTGAACGGAAAGGAAGATTTCTTAAAAAAAGATGCTGAAAATAGAAATCCTAATTCTAAAGTAATTGAAATAGCAGCCACCCCCACTTCATCTCAAAATGCTGTAATAGAAGATTTATTCAACGCAACAGAAATAAAAAACATAGCCGTTGAAATACAAGATATTCCCCAGACAAGTAGCAATCAAAAATCTGAAATTTATAAAATTGTGATTTTTTATAAAAACGGCACATTTAGAGATTTCGTTAATGAAAATAAGTAAATATTACAAGACCATTCTGAGGTTAAAATTAAAATTTTTCGATTACATTAATAAAACCTAAAAATTAACTCAAACTGAAGTTTTACCTTAGATTCTTGACTTCCTTAACCGTAAAAGATTAATTATGGTTTTGAGGATTTTATTTTTTTTCTACATTTGGTAAAAAAATGCTAAGAAGAGTTTTGAGTTTTTTTATACCTATCAAGATTTATGAAAAAAAATCTGCTGTGAGCCAAAATTTAGAAATCACTTGGAACAATGGCGAATTGGTTTTAGATTCAAAAAACACCAACTATTCTTACGGAAGTCTGCAAAGAATTTTGAAAATCGGTTTAAAGGCAATTGGTTTTAATAAAATTCAAAAAATGCAATCCGTTTTAGTTCTTGGTGTTGCTGGCGGTAGTGTTATCAAAACATTAGTGAACGAAATTGGCTTTACAGGCAAAATTGTTGGTGTTGAAATAGATGAAAACATTATCGAAATTGCAAACAAATATTTCAAAATCAATGAAATAGATAACCTAGAAATCGTTATTGCTGATGCTTTTGAGTTTGTTTTAAAAACCAAAGAGAAATTCGACTTAATAATTATAGATATTTTTCAAGATACAAAAATGCCTAACTTTTTATTTGAGAAATTTTTTGTGAATAGAATTTGTTTCCTTTTAAATAGCCAAGGTTTTGTTTTGTTCAACACCATGTGCTTGACTGAAATTGACAATAAGAGAAATGAGCAATTTGTTCATTTAGTGGATGCTAAAGCTTTTCATGTCAAAAAAATCCCGCGAATTGAATTGCATAATGAACTCATTATTATTGAGAAAAAATTGTAATTACAAAAATAAATCCAATAAAATTAATTATTGGATTTTATCTAGTACATTTTAAAGAAAATCAATCATTCATCGAAATCAAAAACTCTTCATTATTTCTGGTTTTTTTAAACCTCTCGTTTATAAAATCCATTGCTTCAACGGGGTTCATATCCGATAAATATTTCCTCATAATCCACATGCGTTGCAAAGTTTTTTCATCTAACAACATATCATCGCGTCTTGTACTTGATGAAGTTAAATCGATTGCAGGAAAAATTCTTTTGTTCGCAATTTTTCTATCCAATTGCAATTCCATATTACCAGTACCTTTAAATTCTTCAAAAATAACCTCGTCCATTTTTGAGCCTGTTTCTGTCAAAGCAGTAGCAATTATACTCAACGAGCCACCATTTTCTACATTTCTAGCTGCACCAAAAAATCGTTTTGGTTTCTGAAGTGCATTGGCGTCTACACCACCACTCAAAACTTTACCAGATGCTGGTTGAACCGTATTGTAAGCTCTTGCTAAACGTGTAATCGAATCCAATAAAATTACAACATCATGTCCGCATTCTACTAATCGTTTTGCTTTTTCTAAAACAATATTAGCAATTTTTACATGTTCTTGTGGTTCTCTATCGAAAGTAGAAGCAATAACTTCGCCACGCACACTTCGTTGCATATCTGTAACCTCCTCCGGGCGTTCATCAATTAACAGAACTATTAGGTAAACTTCAGGATGATTTGCCGCAATTGCGTTCGCTATATCTTTCAAAAGCATGGTTTTACCAGTTTTTGGTTGCGCCACTATCATTCCGCGCTGGCCTTTTCCAATTGGTGAAAATAAATCTATAATTCGCGTAGAAATTGAACTTCCTTTTTCCGCTAATTTAAATTTTTCGGAAGGAAAAACAGGTGTTAAATGTTCAAAAGATACCCGATCTCGAACAACTTGAGGATCATGACCGTTGATTTTTAAAACTCTCACTAATGGAAAGAACTTCTCTCCTTCTTTTGGCGGTCGAACAACACCTTTTACGGTATCTCCAGTTTTAAGTCCAAACAATCTAATTTGTGAAGTTGACAAATAAATATCATCCGGTGATGCTAAATAATTATAGTCAGAGGAGCGCAAAAATCCATAACCGTCGGCCATCATTTCTAAAACGCCTTCACTTTCGATAATTCCGTCAAATTCAAAATCAGAATCTCTAAAATTATTTTTCTTGTTTTTAAAATTAGGATTTTGATTCGGATTTTGGTTTGGATTTTGATTTGGATTATTCTTATTTTTATGAAGTTGATTTGGGTTAATTGGTTTTGCAACGACTTTCTCTTCAACAACAGAATCTTCTACAACTTGCGTTTCTGAATTATTTTCAACGACATTTTCTTGTGCATTTTGTTCAATCTCAATCGCATTTTCTCTTGAAATTGCCTTATTGATTTTATTTTCGTACTTCGCTTTGTTGAATTTTATGATTTTCCTTTCGTTTTTAATCGGCGAATTTTGATCGTTTTCAATAATTGAAACTGGTCCATTTTCCCTAATTTCTTTTTGTGGAGTTTCATCAAACAAAGTAACAGGTTTTACTTCTGTATTTTCGTTATTTTTTTCTACAGAAGGAATTGACTTATTACTTTTTTCAGCAACAATCCTAGTTCTTTTAGATTTTAAATCTTCATTAGAACTACTATCTGAACTAATATTTTTAGTTTCAGCTGATTGTTTTTCTAAAATAAGTGTGATTAAATTTTCTTTTTTTATACCAGTAAATTTAATGGTTTTGGCCAATTTGGCAATTTCTTGAAGTTCAGCTAACTTCATAGTTTTTAACGCAGAAATATCAAACATGTATGTTATTTGAATTTAATTATATTTTTTTGGAAAGTAATGTGGGTGAATTTGATAATTTTTAATATAGATAACCCGAAGAATGAAGTGCTTAAGAATTTGTTTTGCAATAGTACGAATATTTTTTAATTTTACAATAGTTTATTAAGAAAAGAAAATATATTTTTGTCAAAAGAATTAAACTTTAATGTTACAAAGAGTTCAAAGTATTTATCTATTAATTGCAATGATTGCTACCATTGTTTTACCTTTTTTGTTTCCTTTATGGACGCTGCAAAATGGAAAAGATTTTTATTTTATGTTAGATTTAAATTTTGTGGTACTTTTTGGATTAAGTTCTACTTTATCTTTACTGAGCATTGTTTCGTATAAAAAAAGACAAAATCAATTTGTAATTGGCAGATTGAACATCATATTAAATTTAATTTTATTAGGATTATTTGTTTATCGTTCCCTAAATTTATCTGGAGAAACTGTTGAAGTTTCTGAGAAAGGTATTGGGATGTTTCTTCCTATTGTTGCTATCGTTTTTTTGGTTTTGGCCAATAAATCCATCAAGAAGGATGAAGATCTCGTAAAATCTGTGGACCGATTGAGGTAAACCTATAAACTTAGTTTATTAGTGCGAAGAAAATCCGAAGCGAAAGTTTCGGATTTTTTTGTTTTATTCCTAAACTTATCATAAAAATTGAAATGTTAATATTCCATTTTATATTTTTCCTTTAATTTGTAATCCAAATAGACAAACATGAAAAAAACATCAATCAAATTAAATCTTTTGACAATCCTTGCTTTTGGATTTTCAATCGCTAATGCACAAGATAGCAAGCCTGTTGAAAAGCAAAAAGCAGTTTCAAATTACAATTATCACGATGCTTTTGGTCCAAATTTTTATACTAAAAATGCAACCGAAACACGTTCTGCCAGTGGACAACCTGGTGCTAAATATTGGCAAAATCGTGCCGACTACACGCTAAATGCTACTTTAAATGAGCAAACAAATGAAATCGTTGGTTCAGAAATCTTGACATATACCAATAATAGTCCGGATAAAATTGCTTTTTTGTGGATGTATGTTGAGCAAAATTTATTTAAAAAAGATGCTCGTGGAGAAGCTGTAATTCCGGTAA
>CALPKO020000072.1 GCA_943324165.2 Bdellovibrio sp. ZAP7
ATATAGGACCTGTTTACTTTTACAAATTGTTTTTTAGGCAGTAAAGCAATGATTTGGCTGGTGGTATAGCGCACCAATACCTTTTTTCCGGAAGTAAAGTGAATGTCAATATAATGATGGTCATTTTTTAAGTAAACAATGTCATCGAGCCGTACTTTTTCAAAAGTAACACCTACTTTTAAAACAATCTCATCCGGCTGGTTGCCTTCTGCATTTCGGATAGCATTAAAGTTGTTCCACCCGATTTCAATAGCCGAAAATAAATCGTGTTGCGAAAATGGTTTTACTAAAAAAGCCAATGGATTGATTTCTTTGGCTCTAGTAATAGTGGTTGGATCACTATTGGCGGTAAGAAAAATGACTGGCGTATTGAAATATGATTTTATGACAAAAGCCAAGTCAATTCCGTCTTTCTTAGCGCCCAAATTAATATCAAGCAATACTAAATCAGGTGCCTTTTGTTCAATCAGCGTAATGGCTTCGCTGAATTTACCAGCTGTTCCCACGCAATCATAGCCCAATTTTTCTAAAGCCAAAACAATTGTTTTTGCAATAATTATTTCGTCTTCGACAATGGCTATTTTAATGCTGTTCATACAATGCTATTTTATTTATTTCGGGCTTCTAAATCCTTAAAAAATATAGTAAAAACACTACCGTTTTCATAGGCGTAAGTTGCTTTTCCATCAATTTGACCAGACAAACCTTTAATTAAATCCAACCCTAAAGATGTTGCTGTGTCAAAATCGATTCCTTTTTTTAAACCAGGGCCGTTGTCTTTGTAAATCAATTTATAGGCACCTTTTTCTACAACATGGATGTTGATACTAATTTTCTTTTCTTGGGTTCCTTTTTTAAAATACTTATAGGAATTGGTTATTAATTCGTTGATTATTAATCCTAATGGTACCGCAGTATCAATATCAAAAAACACTTCATTATTTTCGATTGTGAAGGCCACTCTATTGTTTTGGTTTTCAAAAAGCTCGGCCACTTTACTCGACAAATCTCGTGCAAATGAACAAAACTCAATGTTGCCTAAATTTTCATTTTCATATAAATTTTGGTGGATTAACGCGATGCTAGTGACCCTGCTTTGCCCTTCTGTGAATGCGGCTATCGCCTGTTTGTCGGTTAATTGTACTTTTTGCAATTCCAGCAATCCGCTAATGACTTGCAAATTATTTTTTACCCGGTGGTGCACTTCGGTTAGCAAGAGCTCTTTGTCTTTTAATGCTGCTGTCAAATCAACGGTTCTACTTTCTACTTTTAATTCTAATTTATGGTTCTCTTTGAGGAGTTTATAAGTTCGGAATCGGAAGAAAAAAGCAATCCCTCCTATTAGAAGCAAACCGATAACAATTAAAAACCAAAGTTGTAAATAAAAAGGTTGCAACACAATGATAGGAAAAACAATCGGGTGGCTTTGCCATTGACCATTAGCCAATTGTGCCTTAATGTGCATTTTAAATTCACCTGCAGGCAAACCAGTCAAACGTATGGTGTTTTCGTCTATATAATTCCAGTCATTATCGATTCCATCCAATTTATAAGCATACAAATGCTTCCGTTTCTGAAAATCCAACAATTGAAATGCTAATATTAAAAAGGTGTCATCTGATTGTAAGACTATTTTATTATCTTGTTTTAATGCAATCTGATCGTCTATAAGTTTTTTCTCTTTTCCAGAATATTTGGTTAATGAAGTTATTTTAAAGTAAGGTTCGTTTTGCAATTCAGAGGCAATTAGTTGTTTGGTATTAAAAGCATTCACACCATCTAATCCTCCAAAATACATCGTTCCATCTGCTGCTTTAAAGGAAGATGTCCTATTGAATTCGTTATTGTTTAATCCGTCATTGGTAGTGTAAACCGAGGTAGAATAAGTTTGCGTATTGAAACGCATTATGCCATTATAAGTACCAATCCATAGATTGCTATCCGAATCTTCTTCTATGCGATAAAGTACCATAGAAGGAAGCCCTTGTTCGGTAGTGAATTGTTTAATTTTAATCTTTTTATCACCCTCCGAATTTCTCCAGTCCCATCGAAAAAGTCCTTCTTCATTGCTGGCAATCCAACAAATTCCGTTTTTATCTTCTAGCATATCATGAATGCTAGTAATTGGTAAATGATGGGATATATCACTGGCCAAAATGCCATAATAATTGACTATAACATTGTTTTTGTTAATCAAAAACAGCCCGTTTTCAGCCACAGCAACCAGCCCTTTGGCTTTGGTTTTAACAAATCGATAGACATTTTTAGCCTTTGGAATTTGGGGAGAAGCATATTGGAGTGCAATGCTTTTTTTGGAGAGCACATTTACCTGACTTATACCATCAATATAACCTGCTAAAAGAATGCTATCTGAGACTGCATTTAAAGACCAAATATATTGGGTGTTAATAGTGTCCTTTGAAACTTTCCCGATCGCAACCAATAAGTTTTGATTTGCATTGTATTCATAAATAGTGTTTACTGTTCCAATATAAAATTTATCTCTATGTTTCAGAAAAGCATTAAAATGTGCTAAATCTTTTGATGTTGACAATATATTTTTTTGGGTATTCTCCTTAAAAATGCATAAATATTGCCAAACATTGGCATATAAAGTGCTTGTTGCTTTATTGGTATGTAGATCTAAACTATTTTCCGCATAAATCCCTCTTACTTGATTATAAGTAGGTTCTATCACTTGTTGTCTCGAAAAATAACTTTTGAAATAGTTTTGTTTTATGTAAATTTGAATGACACCTGAATTGGTACACAACCACCTGCACCCTCTACTATCTTTGAATGTTGAAGAAATGTTAAAATCAATAAACTTGCTTATTTCTTGAGGCTGAGCAATCAAAACAGCTGTTCTGTCATCGATTAAATAAATGCCTTTTTTAATATTATAAACAATATTGGCATTATCGGAATATGGAAAAGGGAATATCCAAAGATAATTATCCACAGTGGATAAATGAAAAAATGGCTTATCGTTTTGCTTTTCAGTAATTTTCATTGATAGAGGAAAATCCCTTTCAGAGATGCCATTTGTGAGGGAATTATAGCATAAAAGCGATTTGTTTTTTGCAACTGAAAAAATAGATTCTTCTGGTTTGTTTGAAAAAGGAATAAGTGTATTATCACTAATTAAATAGTTGGGGTAATTATTTTTCTTTAAAACAATGCTTCCGTTTTGAACAATAGATGAAATATAATTGTTCGTATTGCTGCTTTTAGCTAAATTTTTATTGGAATTCCATGCGGTTAATGCGCCTACTAACTTAAATCCTTTTATTGATGAATAATCCCAAACTTGGTAAGGGCTACTAGTTATAAAAATCAAATTTTTATTTTTAATACTTGCAATACAAATAACATCTGCAGTTTTAAAAGGTAGCTTGGGATAAGTCCTTTCTAACGTTTGTAGCTTATTGCTATTTAAATCTAGCACCTGAATTTGGCTCTGTACCTTTTCATTTAAATTTCTATTATTAAATGTAATGATCAAATGGTTTTTTTCATCAACATTAAGTGTTGTTATTTCATTCGCTAGTAATCCGAAATTTTGTTTGGTAAATGTTTTAAAAGAATTGCCATCATACCGGCTCAATCCATTACTGGTGCCAAACCACATAAATCCATCTTTGTCCTCAACCGCACATAAAACAGATCTACCGGCTAAACCATCTTCAACCGAAAGATAGCGCTTGGTAATAATATATTGCTCAGTTTTTGTAAGGGGTTCTATTTGCGCTAAAACTGGCTGAGAAGTCATTAATAAAAAAACAAAAAATAACGCATGCTTCCAAAGTGTTTTACCTAAAAACAAGGTGTAAGAATAGCATGAAAGTAAAATTTCATAATAAGACTTTAAGAAAAACACAATACTTTTCAATTTACACACACTCTTAAAAAACAGCCAAATATAAAATTTAAATTGAATTATTTAAAGGAATAGGCAAAAGTATTTAAAACTCAATTTATTAAAAGAAAATAAATATATCTAAAGAATATGGCATCTACCAATTAAGATGCTATAAAAAATTTCAGATTCAATAAATACAAAACTCTCCACCATTCAAAGAAATGTTACCCCAAAAAATACCCCCAAGTAGTGTCTAAACTTCTTGGGGGCAGTATTTTTCTGAAAGCCTTCTTTGTTAATTTGCTATTTCACTAATGAATTTTATTCTCATCAATCGCAATTCTTCAATATCATACTCGCCATCAAATTCTTTGAGTGCGGTTTCAATATCATCAGATTCTGATTCCATAAAATAATCGTGAATTTCTTCTTGTTGGTCGTCGTCGAGCATTTCGTCAATCCAATATTTTATGTTCAACTTTGTGCCAGAATAAACAATTTGTTCCATTTCTTTCAAAAGCGTGTCCATGTTCATTCCCTTTCCAGCGGCAATGTCCGACAAAGACAATTTTCTGTCGATATTTTGAATGATATAAAGTTTATTGATAGAGTTGGCGCCAGTAGATTTCACCACCAAATCATCCGGGCGGATAATATCGTTGTCTTCTACATATTGATGTATTAATGCGATAAATTCTTTACCATATTTTTTGGCTTTCCCTTCTCCTACTCCATGAATATTGCTCATTTCGTCTAATGAAATAGGATATTTCAGTGCCATATCTTCTAGCGATGGATCTTGAAAAACGACAAACGGTGGAAGGCTTAATTTTTTGGCTACTTTTTTTCTTAAATCACGCAACATTCCCATTAAAACTTCGTCGGCTGTACCTGTTGATTTTGCAGCGGTAACAATTGCTTCGTCTTCGGATTCGTTGTATTCGTGGTCTTCAGACATCATAAATGAATGCGGACTTTTAATAAAATCCAATCCTTTTTGGGTAATTTTTAAAATACCATAAGTTTCTATGTCTTTTGACAAATAGCCAGAAACTAAAACTTGACGCAAAAGGGCCATCCAATATTTTTCTTCAAAACCTGCACCACATCCAAAAAAACTTTGCATGTCGGTGCGATGCGCTTTGATCATTGCATTTATTTTTCCTGTTAAGGTGTAAACAATTTCCTTCGACTTGTACAAATGTTTCGTGTCTCTCACTACTTCAAGCAATTGCACCATTTGTCTTTGTGCCTCCACTTTCGTTTTAGGATTGCGCACATTATCATCCATATCTGCGCCTTCGCCCGTTTCAGAATCAAATTCTTCTCCAAAATAATGCAATAAGAACTTTCTTCTAGACATCGAGGTTTCTGCATAAGCCACCACTTCTTGCAAAAGCGCAAAACCAATTTCTTGCTCTGCAACTGGTTTGCCTGACATGAATTTTTCTAACTTTTCTACATCTTTATAAGAGTAATAAGCCAAACAGTGGCCTTCGCCTCCATCTCTGCCTCCACGACCAGTTTCTTGGTAGTAACTTTCTAAAGATTTAGGAATATCATGGTGAATTACAAAACGAACATCTGGCTTGTCAATTCCCATACCGAAAGCAATTGTTGCCACCACGACTTCAACATCCTCCATCAAAAACATATCCTGATGACGCGCCCTGGTTTTTGCATCAAGTCCAGCGTGATAGGGCACTGCACTAATTCCATTTACTTGCAATACTTGTGCTATTGCTTCTACTTTTTTTCGACTCAAACAATAAATAATGCCAGATTTTCCTTTATGTTGTTTGATAAAACGTATAATATCAGATTCAATATTTTTAGTTTTTGTGCGTACTTCATAATAAAGATTCGGTCTATTGAAAGAAGCTTTGAAAGTATTTGCATTGGGCATATCTAAGTTTTTCAAGATATCCTCTTGTACCTTAGGCGTTGCTGTCGCCGTTAATCCTATGATTGAAACATCACCAAGTTGCCTGATGATGTGCTTTAAATTGCGGTATTCTGGTCGAAAGTCGTGTCCCCATTCCGAAATACAATGTGCTTCGTCGATGGCAACAAAAGAAATAGGCACGTTTTTTAAAAATTTGACATATTCATCTTTCGTCAAAGATTCAGGGGCAACATACAAAAGTTTGGTTAAACCTGAGGTAATGTCTGCTTTTACTTGTGCAATTTCTGTTTTGGTTAAAGAGGAATTTAAAACATGGGCAATGCCCGATTCAGAAGACAAACTTCTTATGGCATCCACTTGATTTTTCATCAATGCAATTAACGGTGATACAACTATTGCAGTGCCGTTCTTGATTAATGCTGGAAGTTGGTAGCAAAGTGATTTTCCTCCGCCAGTGGGCATAATCACAAAGGTATTATTTTCGTCTAAAATACTTTTTATGACTTGTTCTTGTAAACCTTTGAATTGATTAAATCCAAAATATTTTTTTAACTCTTTGTAAATGTCGATTTCGCTTGAATTCATTCTTTTTTAATGGTATTTTACATAAATTTGCAAAACATAAAGATATAACTTTCTTTTACATTTGCAAACTTTATATATATTCTGTTTTGATTTCTAAAGAAAAAATTTTAAAAACGGCTAAAAAAACCTTCCTTTCAGAAAGTGATTCGATAGCAAAACTCGTTGATTTACTTGATGATAACTTTGTAAATGCGACAGAAATTATTTTTAATGCTAAGGGCAGAATTATTGTTACAGGAATTGGAAAAAGTGCCATTATTGCACAAAAAATTGTTGCTACTTTCAATTCTACCGGTACTCCATCTGCTTTTTTGCATGCTTCTGAGGCCATTCATGGCGATTTAGGAATGGTTCAAAAAGATGATGTTGTGATTTGTATTTCAAAAAGTGGCAATAGTCCAGAAATTAAAGTTTTAATGCCCATTCTAAAACATTTTGGCAACGATTTG
>CALPKO020000073.1 GCA_943324165.2 Bdellovibrio sp. ZAP7
AACTATCAATTTGAATGGTATCTCTTTCTCTCAAACGAATAAAAGATTTAGCATTTCCTGAAATAAGCACCGGCTGAGATTTGTAAATCGTATCTCCTGCCGACAAAACACCTCTTCTCATCATTAAATTGGTCAGGTATTCTTGTTTTGTAATTGCAAAACTTTTCAAGTTACCTTGGTCGTTAAATTGGTACATGAATTTCTTTGGACTTGGAATGATATTTGCCAAATAAATGCATTCGTTTAAAGTCAATTGCAAAGGGCTTTTTTGAAAATAAAAATGACTTGCTTCGCCAATTCCATAAACATTAGGTCCCCATTCAATAATATTGAAATAAACTTCAAGCATCCTTTCTTTATTGGCAATTCGATTGTTTTCAAGAATGTATACCAACAAAATTTCTTCTAATTTTCTGGATAGTGTTTTTTGCCTTGTCAAGAAAACGTTCTTTATCAGTTGCATGCTAATGGTGCTTGCCCCTCGAGAAAATTGCTTCGTTTTTATGTTCTTAATGATAGACTGTTTAAAAGCTTCTGCAATAAATCCGTGATGAGAAAAGAAAGAGGGGTCTTCAGTTGTGAGCACACACTTTTTTAGATAGGGAGAAATTTGGGTTATTGGAGTATAATTTGGATTGGCATTTCCCACCAAGATCGGCCGCTGTTCGACATTTTTAATAACTGCACGATAAACAAATTCTCCATTCAGCTTATTGAGATTGGCTGCGCCATACTTTGTAATTTTAAGGTTTTCTTTGTTTAAATTACTGTCAAACACCAGTTGATTGGGTTTGTTTTTATTGAACATAAAATTCAAGTTGTAGTCGAAATTCCCGTCGGCTTCCATTCCTTGAAAATTGCTAAACAATCCGTCCGGCAAAGACGAAATAAAATCTTGGGCTTTCATTTTTGGAATAGCAACTTTGAATTTAAAAATGGTATCTTCTTTCGTTTCAAATGCCAAAAAAGGATGAAATTTGATTTTGTTTAATGTGACTGTCGACGAACTATCAACAGCAATAAAATCGGTACCAAAAAGAAAATGATAATCAAATTTTGCGTTTCTAATAATAACATCTTTACTGGCAATTTTTGGATGATTTACTTTTAGATTGGAAATCGTAGAAAACCCATCAATCCGCAACTCATCACCTTCCAAATCTATGTTTTCAACATTCAAGCGAATGGAATCAAAACTTGATTTAAGGTTAAAACGTTCGTCAAAATAAGGCAACTTTATTGCGCCAGTATCTAAATTAAAAAAGCTGATGTCTGTTTGGTTGTTTCTCGGGTCCGCAAATCCTTTAATCCGCCAACGTTGGGCAAAAGTATTGGTTTTAACATCGATATTGGTATCTAATTGTTTGTCTATCAATATTAATTTTTTAATATCAATGGTTGCTTTTTTGCCATTATCGTCTATTTTGAAAACCAAATTTTCCAACTTCATGTCGGTAGGAATAAGGTTTAAAGCTTTAGAAATAATGTTATAAGCCAATTCAGCGTAATCGCGTTTTTCGGTCGAAACTTCAGTTGTATTTTCCTTTTTTTTATTTAAAAAAGCTTGAAAATTTTTGCCCTTCTCATTGTTGATTAATTGCACAAAACCATCGTTAACCTTCAAAGTACCCAATTGAATTTTTCCAACCAATAAATGCCAAAAACTGACACTTGTTTTCATTTTTGTGATACTAAAAATAGTGTCTGCATTTTTTGGAACCAAGGCAATTTCGGACAAATCTATCCCGGTAATTCCGTCAAATTTCGCTTCTTTTACGGTAAAATTACAGTGGTATTCTTTATCGATTTTGTTACTTGCTTTTACAATGGCTTGTTGAAGAAGGGCATCTCTAAAAATAAAAAACAAAATAACCAATAACACAAAAAGCGCAAGTATAATTTTTGTGAAAAGAAATATTTTTTGTTTACGCGTTCTCATGTTGGATTGAAATACTTTTCAAAGCTAATGTTTTTTTACTTATGCTCTCAAATTATTAATAAAATCAACAACTGATGCATGCGAAACCGTATTGTGCTTGAAGTGTTTTTTTATCAATTCTCGTTCTTGTTCTGTTGCATTAAATTGATTCAGAATGTTATTCAAGTGCATTTTCATATGGCCTTCTTGAATTCCGCTTGTCGTAAGCGACCTTAATGCCGCAAAGTTTTGGGCTAGCCCAGCAACTGCAACAATTTGCATCAACTCTTCTGCAGAAGGATTTTCAAGCATTTGTATACAAAATTTCACCAAAGGATGCAGCGATGTCAAGCCACCAACTGTGCCAAGTGCCAATGGGATCTCCATCCAAAAACTGAATACACCATTTTCTATTTTCGCATGTGACAAGCTCGAATAACTTCCGTTTCTCGCAGCATAAGCATGAATTCCAGCTTCAACGGCACGAAAATCATTGCCGGTTGCCAAAACAACAGCATCAATACCGTTCATAATTCCTTTATTGTGGGTAACTGCACGAAAAGGTTCAACTTCTGCAATTTGAACGGCACGAACAAATTTTGCTGCAAATTCTGTTGGATTGTCTATGTTTTTGTCTGCTAAATTTTCAATTCTACAAGAAACTTCTGCGCGAACAATGCAGTTCGGAACATAATTTGATAATATGCTCATCACAACTTCAATATCCTTCTCGGATGCTGAAAACACCTCATAAATTTGCGCTTCATTTTTTAAGGTTTTGGATAATTGCTCTAAACAGGAGTTGATAAAATTCGCTCCCATGGCATTTTTGGTCTCAAAAGTGACATGCAACTGAAAATAATTTGGAATCAAATCCGTTTTATTGCGCAGTTCAATGTTCAAAATTCCTCCGCCACGTTTTTGCATATTTTTAGTTATGCTTTCTGTTTCTGAGTAAAATTTATCATTTATTTCATTAAAAAAAGTTGCTAATTTTGAGTATTCTCCTTTGAAAATAAAGTGAACTTGCCCAATTTTTTCTGTGTTTAAAACCGTAGTTTTAAATCCACCTCGCGTTGACCAATATTTAGCTGATTTTGCAGCCGCCGCAACCACAGAGCTTTCTTCAATCGCCATTGGAATGGTCTTGTATGTTCCATTGATCAAAAAATTAGGCGCAACTCCAAGCGGCAAATAAAAATTGGTGATGGTATTTTCAATAAAATCATCGTGCAATTGCTGTAATTTCGCATCCGAATTTAAATAACTCTTGAGCAAAGTAAGTGCTTCATTTGGGTTTGAAAAATATTTATTGGCAATCCAATTTACTTTTTCCTCTTTAGAAAGTTTTGAAAATCCTGAAATGGGGTTGTTCATTAATGAAATTTTTCAGCAAAGATAACTATTTTATCTTTTTTTCAAATTGGACTAAAAATCAAAATTGATTCGATTTAAGTGGATAAGTTGTAATTATTAAATATCAAAAATGAAAACTAAATTCATTCTAGTTGAATTGTTTTTGTAGTCGAAATAAATGCTCCAGTTTTAGACATTCCTTCAATTAAAATCCTGACCGTTTTTTGATTCATATTTGGGATTTTAAAATTAAAAAAGACATTGTTTTCATTGGTTATTTGTGGAATCCAATTTACAACACCATAATTTTTAAATCCTTCGTCATCAGTAGACGTGTACAAACTATTTTTAAATGGCTTGTAATCTTCAAAACCATAATTAACCGAAAATGGTGCAGTTCTGGCTTTGCTTCTTGAAGTAAATTTGCTTCTATACATTCTTATTATTCCAATGTGGTTCAACATCGAAGGAACTACCGCCGTTGTGCTGGTATAAATTTCGTCTAATTCATCCATTGTCATTCCGTTTAATTCATTAAAATTAAACATTTGTTGGCCGTCAATTTCTACCAATGGAATTGGTTTTGGCCCAGTTATCGAGCTTATGATTCGACTGTAAATTTGAACCGCATCGCCAGCCATGTTGTTTAAGACCACTTGAAAACCAATTCTTCTTATGTAATCTAGCACCAATCGGTTGTTCATTTCTGTAGAATCAATTTTATGCCCATAAAGATTTGTATTGCCAACCAAAGTCTTTCTTTTTAGTTTATTCAAATCTTGTTTTATGTTTACATCATCTAAATAAATAACATTTTTACTGATTTTAGGGATAGAAAAATTCGGTTCAATACTTTTCTTTTTGGTTGTACAAAAAGTTGATTCGGGTTTAAAAGGTTTTAAAAATCCTTTCGATGACGGAACGACTTTGGCATAGTATTTCAAATCCATTGCTTCTTGTTCATATGCTTTTGTTAATGTTAAATTTAAAAAACTACCTTTTTTAACAATTAAATTGATGAATTTAAAACTAGTACTCTCGTCGATATTAGCAAATTCTGTCATTTGTGAAGAGAAGGAAAAAAGCCGGACTTGGAAATCAGATTTGTTTTTTAAATCCATATTTAGTTTTCCTGCAATTGTTAATCCATATTCAAAAGCATAGTGGTTTTTGGGAGGAGTTTTCATTTTTTCCCATTCATATTTTGATGATTTTTGATTTAAAAGCAAAATGTCTAAATCGAACTGTTTTCTTTTTGATGGAGCATCAAAAAAATAATTGCCGTTTGGGATTTCTTTATTTAAATAATTATTGAGTAAAAAAGACTGAAAAATAGAAGTTTTAATGGCCGAGTTTCTGTCGTTTTCTGGCAAAACTGAAATACCAAAGTTACCATTTAGAAGGTTGGTGATTGCTTTAATTTGAAGAGAATCTTTCTCTTTTTTAACTGTCTCAAAACTAATTTCGTCTTGCTTTTCAATCGGATTAAAAATAATTCTTTCGCAAATTTGATTTAGATTTTCGTCAATAATTCTCAAAATATTGATGCCTTGAAATAGATTTTCTTTCAACACCAGCAACGCGTTTTCGGATTTCTTAATATCGAATTTGACAACACTAATTTTATCGTGTTGATTGACCGTTAAATAAAGGTATTTTTCTTTGAATTTCTTGATTGAAGCTTCGTTTGCAAGTACATTAACATATGTTTGCGTTGGACTTGAAAAATTATTCACACTCAAAACCAAACCGTTATGTTGTGTTTTTGGTAATAATTTTTCATATTTTTCATTTTTGAAAGTAAAACTAACTTTGTATTGTTCGGAAGTTGCACAAACGATTTCAAATTTTCCGAATCCAAAATCATTGGTTTGAAAACTAGAAATTTCATCGCCTTTTTCGTTTAAAACTTTTCCATCATCAATTTTTACTGGAGTTTTCATACAATTTGAAATCGAAATTCCAATTGTGTTTTTCACACCTTCGAGAAAAACATTGCTTTCTGGTTGAAAGTTAATTTCGAGATTACTGTCATTGGATTCAAATTGCTCATCGAAAGGATTAACGGCTTCAATTTTAAATATTCCCGCTTCATTTTCTGTAAAATTATTACTAAAGTTGGTGTAAACTCTAAAAAAATAATTGCCCGTTTTTAAATTTTGTTTCAACTCGAAATTGCCTTCAAAAAAACCATTTTCTGTATACAACAAATTGGTTTCGGTTTTGTTTCCCTCGGAATCTAAAAAATCTAAATATACATTGGTGGTTTCTGTTGAAGGCAAATTTGTTTTTTTATCGATAACAAATCCTTTAAACCAAATGGTTTCACCAATTAAATAATTTGTTTTGTTAAACTGTAAGTGAAAATTTTCTCGTGATAACTCAAAATAATCAGAAGCAACTTTAATAATTTTTTCCTCGGTAGATTGAGCTGTCAAAGTAATTTGGGATGATAACCAAACAAATATTAAACAATAAATTTCTTTTTGAATTAAAAAATGCATAAGTATAATTTTTAATCTAAAGTAATAAATTTTAAATAAAGACCAATAATTTTCTTATTAAAATTGGAGTAATTTGAAAAGAGTGTTGTAATATTAGATATTTTTGAAATGCCATTAAAGAGAATAAGTTTTGGATTTCAATTTATTAAATTAACGTCCCAAACGTAAACTTCTAAAATAGAAAAACAGAGAGCAAAAATATAAAAATTAAAAAAAAATAGGATAGAACAAATGCCATTTAATCAGATTTTTACATGTTAATGAAGTGCTTTGTTTTTCAATAAATTAGGATTTGAATTCTGAAATAAGTTATTTTGTGGTTTAAATTAAAAATATAGTTAAAGCAAAAAGATTAGTTCGCAAACTTTTTATTTTTGATGAAGTGAATAGATTAGGGGAGAACTCATCAAACAAGGCTGCAACTTTTGTTTTAGTTAACAAAATAACTGCAATAAACAATTATTTATGAGAGTACATTTAAGCGGAAAATTTTACTTGTTAGTTTTATTATTGATATTTTCCCTTGGTCGTGGTCAAACACATGCTGAAAAAAAGTTGCAAAAACCACAATCTGTTTTAGTAGACATGTCTCCGGATTATTACGCTCAGAAATTAGCCAATTATAGAAATAACGAAACAACTTTACTCACCAAGGGTGCGCAACAAGTTACCGTAAATGACTCTCGAAATTCAGGAAACAATACAGCTGTTCTGAATAGCTGTTTCATTCCAACGGACGCAACTTGGGATTCATTGCCAGGAAATGATGATGGATCTACAGTTGCAATTCCACTTGGATTTACTTTTTATTTTTATGGAACACCTCATACTTCAGTTTATGTTAACAATAACGGAAACTTAAGTTTCGATGCACCTTTTGGTGGCTATCAACCGTCTGGATTTCCCTCGGCAATACCAATTCTAGCGGGATATTGGACTGATATTGATACCAGAACTTGCGGAACAGTTCGTTATAAATCCTTTGGTAC
>CALPKO020000074.1 GCA_943324165.2 Bdellovibrio sp. ZAP7
GTTGTTCTGCCACAAAAAATCTACGAATCCGTCATTGTTAAAATCTCCTGATTGAATTTCCCACGAACCCACTTGCGCATCAATTCCTGTCGTGCTATAAATGTCTGTAAAAGTGCCATCACCATTGTTCTTGTAAAAACGGTTTTGGTCTGAAATATTAGATACGATAAAATCCATATCGCCATCATTATCAAAATCTTCAATTGCAGTTGACCAAGATTGCGCGCCATCATTCACGCCGGCATCTGTTCCCACCTCTGAATAAGTGCCATCTCCATTGTTTTTATACAATAAATTTATTCTTTGCGGATCACCTTCCACAGCACCACCGCGGCATTTTGCCATATACATATCTGCATGCCCATCATTATTATAATCCGTCCAAATAGAGGCGTAATTTCCACCAACCGCCAAAGTAGGAAACATGGCAATATCAAATAACAAATCTCCACTTCCTGTATTGCGGTAAACGTGGCTTTGCGCAACATCATGACAAGCAAATAAATCTAAATTACCATCATTATTAACATCTATAAAGTTGGTGCGTTGCGTAAAAATATTTTGCGGATAAGCAATTTCCGCATAACCAGTTCCTGTTGGGTTTGCTTTAATTACCGCTAACCTGTTACCACTTCCAAAAACCAAATCATTATATCCATTTTTATCATAATCACCAGCCGCAATGCTCCAACTTGGCGCCGCTGTTAAATCTGGCAATGGATAAGCACTTTGCGTAAGTGGACTATTGTCTAAATGCTGGTATAAAACCGTCATTTGATTGGTTTCTGTAGTTACTATATCATCCAAAAAATCACCATTCATATCTACCACAGCGCAAATGCTTGAACTAGTTGGAATGGTTGTTGGTATAAAAGCAATTACAGGAGCAACATAAGGATTTTCTATCAATTGAAACTCAAATCCACTTGCATTCCATTTGTCGTCGAAGGCGATATAATAGGTCGTACCTGCGATAACATCAAATTGAGCAATAGACAAATAACCATTTCCAATTACACCGTTATCATCATCACCAGCCCAACATGTTAGATTGCCGCAAGTTCCGGTATATATGTGAACGCGGGTGTCTTTGCCTGTATTGATTTCGTAATCTGTAGAAATGATTACAGAATATTGCTGTGATGGTGTATATTTGAACCACTTGCCATGGGTTGCACCGGCTCCATTTGCAGCGCAAATTGGTGTTGGAATTTCTGTTCCATCTACCGCTTCAACTGCGTGAATTCCTGCTGCAATTCCTATTGATGTTGAACACGAGTCTTGTGCTTTAGCAAAAGCAGCGTTTAATAACAAAAAAAGAAATAAGGTAATTTTTTTCATAATGGTTGACTTTAGGTTGACTATCTGCAAGTTCTTGGCAACGAATTGATATAATCTTTAATGAGTTGTAAACCTTCCTCATGTACCAATCTACGGCCGATAATCGGCATCATTTCTGATTCTGCTGTAGAAGCCATTCGATGAACCACCATCGATTGATTGGCATTTCCAGCATTGATAATAAAAGGAATATTGCCCAATTGCGCAGATGGTGTTAAGCAAATTCCAAAAGTTCCTAAATTCGTATTGCTAAAATTAAACCTTTGAGGAACATAATCGCAGTGCGCTCCGAGGCGATGGCAATGTGCACAATTAATATCAATATAGGAACGTGCTCTTAATTCTAAAGATTTACTGGTATCGGTCCAATCCACCGCTGATTTTATAGCTGTTTTGTCTGGAATGGAACTGTCTAAAAATCCCATTGCAACCCATTTTTCTAATTGATTCATTGTGGTAGCACCGTAATTATAATCGAAATTCAAATTTTGCGGTTTGGGACCAATCGGAATATACAATTCTTTGTTTCCTGTAGGGTTTAATTTATGGCAAGTAGCGCATTCTGTTTGCGCTGGAATTTTGTAATTGACACTTTTTTGAATATTATTTTCCATCCAACTAACAGGCACGTTTTTCCCCTGTCCGTCTGTGTCTAAAATGGCTTCTGTTTGGTCATCATTCCAGATATAATCATAGAATTTCCAGCCATCGGCTTTTCGCACCAAAACACGGGTTTCAATTAATTTCGTTGAATTAGAAGGCAAAACATTGTCGTAATAAAATGTTTTTATGAAAAAAGTGCTAACGGGAAAATCTAAAACATTGTCGTCTCCATCGTAACTTGCTTTAACATTTTTTGGCATCCAAACAAAACGCTTTTTGTGGGCATAATCTGCAAAAAGTTCGCTAGCTGGTTTGTATGGCAAAACAGTGTCGGTAGGCGTTAAAGTCTTTAAATCTCCTTTGAAAAAATGATAGTCAGATAATTTCGCATAAGGAACGTCTGCCAAATTAATTTGAAAAGAAGTTGGAGGAATAGGCGTATATTGCTCGTCTTTGTTTCTTGAACAAGCGCAAAGCACCGTTATGAAAAGTATTAAATAAAGGTATTTTTGTTTCATTATCCTTATAAATTGTGTTCAAATATAAGTTTTATTTCCTGCTTATAAAAATATTATTATGCAATTCCTCCTCATCAACTATTTTCTTTAAAGCTGTTGCAAAGCGCATTACATTTCTAATTTAACATTGTATTTAGATAAATTTTCGAGGGCTTCTTTTGATTTATAATCAAAAGTGTCTTCGTTCAGGTCTTTTTGTTTTTTTAAAGCGACATGCTGAACAGACTTGTAAAATCGCCTTACTTCTTCTAGATTACAAAGTAAGAGTCTTGGTACTTCAACACTTTCGCCTTTCTCATTTTTAGCCACCATCGTAAAATAAGAGGAATTGCAATGCTTCACTTTTCCTGTTTGTATATTTTCTGCTTCCACCCGAATACCAACAATCATCGATGTTCTTCCCACATAATTGACGCAAGCTTTCATGGTGACTAACTCTCCTACTTCTATCGGATTCACAAAATCTACGGTATCGACGGAAGCTGTGACGCAATAATTGCCAGAGTATTTTGATGCAGTTGCAAATGCAATTTGATCCAGTAACGACAAGATATAACCCCCATGAATTTTACCACTAAAATTGGTATAAGAAGGCAACATCAATTGTGAGATAACTACTTTTGAAGCTTGTACGGTTTTGTGTTCCATTTGTTATTTGATTAGGAAATTAGATAATGTATTAATTAGATAATTTGAAAATTAGATAATTTGAAAATTAGATAATGTGAAAATTAAAAACACTGAACACTGTGACTGAAAACTGAGACTGAAAACTGAAAACTGAGACTGAACACTGAAAACTGAGACTGAATACTGAAAACTGACTAAATCAACCTTCACCATTATCAGCCCGGTTTAAAATACTTTCAGGTAAAGATTTTTTAGCTTTTGCCCCCATTTTTTTGAGATTCTCCACCCTAGTGATCAAGTTGCCACTTCCTTCGACCAGTTTATTCATGGCATTGTCGTACTCGGTTTTTGAATCTTTAATTTTAAGTCCCACTTTTAGTAAATCGGCAACAAAACCCTCAAATTTGTCATATAAAGCTCCGGCTTGACGTGCAATTTCCATCGCATTGTCCTGTTGTTTTTGGTTGGACCACATGCTGTCAATAGTGCGTAAAGTGGCTAAAAGCGTAGATGGTGTAACGATAATAATGTTCTTTTCAAAAGCACGATTATAGAGTGTTAAATCTTCGTTCAAAGCAACCGCAAATGCAGGTTCTATCGGAATGAAAAGCAATACAAAATTCGGACTTTCCATTTGGTATAAATCGGAATAATTCTTCTCACTTAGCTGGTCAACATGCCGTTTTATGGCCAATAAATGGTCTTTCAAATGATTGCTTTTTAAAATATGATCCTCTTCATTTACATACCTTTCATAAGCAGTCAAGGCCACTTTAGAATCGACAATCATTTTTTTGCCGTCGGGTAAATTAATCACCACATCCGGAAAAACCCTTTTCTCCTCTTCAGTAGAATGGCTTTGTTGCACAAAATATTCGCGGTCTTTGGTAAGTCCAGATTTTTCTAATACACGTTCTAATATCAATTCGCCCCAGTTGCCTTGCATTTTGCTATCGCCTTTTAAAGCTTTGGTCAAATTGATAGTTTCTTTGCTCATCTGCTCGTTAGTGATTTGCAAACCAATAATTTGCTGCCGAAGTGCCGCATGATAATCTATGCTTTCTTTATGAGTATCTTCTACTTTTTTCTCAAATAAATGAATTTTATCTTGCAATGGAGAAAGAATGTTTTTAATGTTTTCTTTGTTTTGTTCGGTAAATTTATTTGATTTTTCCTCTAGAATTTTATTCGCTAAATTCTCAAATTCTTTCGTGAATTTTGTTTGCAATTGTTCAACTTCTTGCTTTTGTTCTAAATTTCTTTGCCACAAATTCTCAAAATCTACTTCCTTTTTAGACAATTGAATGGCTAAACTGTCTTTTTCGGTTCTGATAAGCTCTTTTTCGTCATTCGCAATTTGAATTTGATTTGACAAATTCTTCTTGTCAATTTCAAATTGTTCTTTCAAAAAATTATTATGATTTTGGAGTGCATTGTTTTTTTCCTCCAAGATAATTTTTTCAGACTTAAAAGTATTAGAGAACATAATCTTTCCTAAAAAAGTACCTATTAAAACGGCAATGCAGAAAATTAAAATAGGTAAAATGGTTGACAGCATATGGCATTTATTTCAAGTAAATGTAATAATTAAAATTTCAATCGTTGCAAAAAAACCGTTTTAGCGAAAATATTTTCAAAATTTAGTTAAAGTGTTGATGAAAGCAATGTTCATATTCAAAATAGCAATTAAATTAAAACAAATATAAAAAAACAGCCAGTCCAAATCAAACTTGAACTGGCTGTTTTATTTTGAACAACGACTGTTCTAAATCTTAAAAGTAATTACTGGTCTAACCGCATGGTTTACTAAATCTTCGCTGATGCTTCCGTTGAAAAAATGAGCAAAACCAGTTCTTCCGTGCGTGCACATTCCGATTAAATCCGCATCAACTTTGTTGGCAAAATTTAGAATTCCATTTTCGACATTGGTGTCATTGTAGATGTGCAATGCAAATTTGTTGATTTTAAAATCTTTAATAAAATCATTCATAATGCTTTCCGCAACGATTGTTGATTTGAAACTATTGGGCGTATTGATCATCACTAAATTCAAATCTGCATCGAAAATAGTGGCAAAATCCACCAATTGTTGGAATGGTTTTTTGATTTCATCAGAGAAGTCAGAAGCGAAAACAAAATTAGTAGCTTTAAAATCTTTGACTTCATTTTTAATTACCAACACTGGAACATCAGATGCGCGTACAATTTTTTCTGTATTTGATCCAATAACCATTTCTTGAAATCCAAATGAGCCATGAGACCCCATGACAATCAAATCGATATCAAGTTCTTTGCTATACGTTACGATGCCTTCAAATGCTTTTTCAATTTTAGCAGAAGTTGTCACTTGCAACCCTTCTAAATAGGATTCAGCCGCTAATTCTTCCAATTTATCATTTGTTTTTTTTAAAAAAAGCATCACCTCGGGAATGTTGACACCACTACTCACCGCATCATTCATGTGTGTAGGTAAATCGAGTAAATTTAAGATAAACAATTCACAGTTGTTTTTTCGGGCTATCTGAGCAGCCACTTTCAGCGCATATCCTGCGTGTTCAGAAAAATCGGTAGGGACAAGAATTTTTTTCATGATGGTATTGAATTTATTAATAAAAAGAGCATCTAATTATTATGTATTAAAGGTAAGAAATATATTTTAAATTTTAACATTAATAACAATATTTTGATTTATAAAAAAATCACTATATTTGCACCATTATTTATTGAAAACTGAATAATGAGGGAAGCAATTGCTTCCCTCTTTTTATAAAAATATGACATTTAAAGAAAAAGTAAATCTGTTGTTAGAACAAGGGCTAGAAGAAAAGCCAAGTGTATTCTTAATCGACCTGACAATTACTGATGCATTCAAGATTATTGTAACTTTAGATGGCGATAACGGCGTGGTTTTGCAAGATTGTATTGATGTAAGTCGTGCAATTGAACACAATCTAGACCGTGAAGAACAAGATTTTTCTCTTGAAGTGGCTTCAGTTGGAGTTGGTTCTCCACTAAAACTGAAAAGACAATACATTAAAAATATCGGAAGAATGCTTATTGTAAAATTAGCAACTTCTACAATAGAAGCCCAATTGGCTGATGCAAACCAAGAATTTATTACTTTAGCATGGGAAGCTAGAGAACCAAAACAAATCGGAAAAGGAAAAGAAACCGTTCAAAAAAGACAAGAAATTCCTTATGAAGATATAAAAGAAGCAATCGTTACAGTAACATTTTAAATTAAAGAGTTGGCATGGAAAATTTAGCATTAATCGATTCATTTTCAGAGTTTAAAGACGACAAACTTATTGATCGTGTAACGCTTATGGCGATTTTAGAAGATGTGTTTAGAAATGCATTGAAAAAGAAATTTGGTTCTGATGATAATTTCGACATTATTATCAATCCAGACAAAGGCGATATGGAAATTTGGCAAAGAAGAGTGATCGTTGCCGATGACGATTTAGATTTAGATCACCTAGAAATTACCTTAACCGACGCTAGAAAAATCGAACCTGATTTTGAAATTGGGGAAGAAGTTTCTGAAGAAGTAAAATTAGTTGATTTGGGAAGAAGAGCGATTTTGGCTTTACGTCAGAATTTGATTTCTAAAATCCATGAACACGATAATACTAATTTGTACAAAC
>CALPKO020000075.1 GCA_943324165.2 Bdellovibrio sp. ZAP7
AAAACTGCCAAATGTTCAATCATTCTTTTTTTAACATCTTCTAAACCAAAATGATCTCGATCGAGGATTTTTTCTGCTTTCTTTAAATCAAATTTATCTTTAGAGAATTTTCCCCAAGGCAAATCTAAAAACAATTCTAAATAATTTCTTTGAATTCCAAAATCGGGTGCTTGTGGATTCATTCTTTGCATTTTAGACAATTCTTTGTCAAAATGTTTTTGTATTTTATCGTCCCAAATTTTTGTTTTCGATTTGGCGCGCATGTCTTCAATTTCTTGCTCGTTTGAAACGCCACCCAATTCCTCTTGAATGGTTTTCATTTGTTGGTGCAAGAAATATTCGCGTTGTTGCTGGTCTAAATCAAATCTTACTTTAGATTGTATGTCGTTTTTGAGTTCTAATTTTTGCAATTCTAAATTCATAAAACGCAAAGTTTCTAATGCCCGGTCTTTTAAATCGTTGATTGACAATAAATCTTGTTTTTCTTTGACAGAAAGATTCATGTTGGAAGAAACAAAATTGATTAGAAACGATTGACTTTCAATGTTTTTGATGGCAAAAGTTGCTTCTGATGGAATGTTTGGACTTTCTTGAATAATTTGAGTTGCCAATTCCTTCAAAGAATCGATGATGGTTGAAAATTCTTTATCTGATTTTTTAGGGCGATTTTCTGCAACTTCTTTGATTGTTGCTTTTAAATAAGGAGATTCAGAAGTTACATTTTCGATTTCGAATCGTTTTTTTCCTTGAAGAATAACGGTTATGTTTCCGTCTGGCATTTTCAAAACACGCAGAATTCTCGCTACCGTTCCAACTTTATGAATTTGATTAGGTGTTGGATCTTCATCCTCTTCATTGATTTGAGAAACTACTCCAATCGGTTTACCAGAAGCATTGGCATCGTTGATTAATTTGATTGATTTATCTCGACCAGCAGAAATTGGAATTACAACTCCAGGAAATAAAACTGTATTTCGTAAAGGTAAAATGGCGATTTCTTCGGGTAAAACTTCTTTGAACATTTCTTCTTCATCTTCGGCAGATAAAAGAGGAATTAATTCTGCTTCTGAATCAAATTCTTGAAGTGACAAGTTGTCAAGTGTAAGTATTTTGTGTTGCGACATGTTTTATATAAGTCATTTTGTCATTTATAGAAAATTCCTAAAAGACAAAGTTAATGTAAATTAAAAAATATTTTATTGAAAATCAACTACTTTAAAATATAATAGCCGTATTCATCATATTTCAAAGTCAATCTTTGTGCCATAAAAAAATCCCGAACGAGCGGGATTATATCTATTTAAATTATAAATTACTCAATAGTGTACGTTACGTTTGTAAAAACGCCATTGGTAAGTTGTTTAGATGAACTGATATTACCAGTTAACATATCATAAATATGAACCTTACAATAAAATGTTCCCGACATAATTTTGTTAACAGCGTCGTTGCTTGATATGGTGATATTCCCTACATTATCATGACTTGAAAAAGTAGTCATCGGGTCGAGTAGATTAGGCATGTATTGGATTTGCGCTCCATTTCCGGGCATATCATGCGAACTGATTTCTGTAGATTCGAAAATACTTAAAGACACCATTGATGTTTGATTGTAAGTTCCAATTATTGAATAAGAAAATATTTGTTGATTTGTATTTGGGTCTAAAACTGGCTCATTTGTTATTGGATCGAAAGAATACGATTTGACCGCTGTAACTGAAGTAGCTTCAAACGGTACACCATCAATATTCACCTTAAAACTTGCCGTATTTACTGAAACATCCGGAGTTGTAAACGGTATATCGAAAGTACCATTTGTAAACTGAATCGCAGCTGGAGGCGTTGCATTTGTTGGGTCATTCCAATTGCCAATAAACTTGAAAGTTCCCTTGATTCTTCTTGTTGCATTGTTGATTGAAGTTATATTAACCGTTGCTGTAGAACCGATAGTGTTTTTGCTTAAATAACCAAAAACACTCGCTGTTTCTTCTTTATAAAGGATTGAAACTTGATCTGTCGTTGAATATTCTCCAAGCGTTACTCCCGTTAAATTAATGGTGAAGTTTTCTCCTGTTGAAGATTTTAGTGCCCCAATTGTAATTGAATTTGGTGTAATTAAAGCGCTTGCACTTATTGTTGAGAAGGTTTGATCTTCAAAATCTACCTTAAAAGTTCCTTCAACCGGTGCGTTTGGATCAATATTAGGATTTAAAACTGCTGGATCGATAGGCTCTACGTTTGTTGTACAAGCAATTGATAATAAAGAAACTATCATTACAAACAATACCGAAACAACTTTTAATACTTTCATTTTAACAAATTTTAAAATTTTTCCAAATATATAGGTTTTTTGAACAACCTACAATTTTTTTCTTGGAACCCTATTGAGTAAAATGACACCTACTAGAAAAAAAATACCTAAAAACACAATAGCAAATCTTGGACTTCCGGTGATTTGATCAATGATGCCATAAACTAGCATTCCGATAACGATTCCAATTTTTTCGGCTACGTCATAAAAACTAAAAAATGAAGCAGTATCTTCTGTTTCTGGCAATAATTTAGAATAAGTAGAACGCGACAGTGCTTGAATTCCGCCCATTACCAATCCAACTAATCCTGCCATCGCATAAAAATGAATGGGCATTGTGATGAAGTAAGCTCCGATGCATAATAAAATCCAAAAACAATTTATCACCATCAAAACGCTAATATTTCCAAATTTAGCCGATGCTTTCGAAGTTAAAACTGCACCTAAAACCGCCACCAATTGAATAACCAAAATACAAATGATTAGCCCCGTAGTTTTTTCGCTGTCTGATGCCCAATGGATTTCTTGTGCGCCAAAATAAGTGGCAATCAACATAACGGTTTGTACCGCCATACTATATACAAAAAAAGCAGCCAAATATTTCTTTAAAGTTTCATTTTGAGACAACAAATGCCACACTTTTTTCAATTCATTAAAACCATTAAAAACAATTGCTTTCGTGATTTTGGTTTGATTGGCATTTCCTTTTGGCAAAAAATAATAGGTGTATTGGCTAAAAACTATCCACCAAACACCCACCATCATAAAGGAATAACGCATGGCTTTCATAGCGGCTTCGCCTTTTGTGCCAGAAATCCCAAAAGTATCCGGCATCATCACCATCGCAAGATTTAGTAGCAACAAAATTACACTTCCGATGTAGCCCAACGAATAACCCTTTGCACTAATTTTATCTTGCTGCTCTACAAAAGCGATGTCGGGAAGATAGGAATTATAAAAAACCAAACTCGACCAAAAACCAATTAATCCAAGGAAGTAAAATAATAATCCGATATAAATATTGTCTAAACTAAACCAATTTAAACCAATGCAAGAAAATGCTCCGAGGTAGCAAAAAAATTGCATAAAAGATTTTTTATTACCAATATAATCAGCAATGCCAGACAAAATAGGCGACATAAAGGCAACCAATAAAAAAGCAAATGCTGTTACGAAACTAATGAGCGCAGAATTTTTAAAATCGATTCCGAAAACATGAATTATTTTATTCTCTTTAGAAAATAAAGCCTCATAAAAAATCGGAAAAATGGCCGATGAAATGACCAAAGAATAAACCGAATTCGCCCAATCGTAGAACGCCCAGGCGTTAAGGAGTTTTTTGCTACCTTTTTCTAAATCTGCCATGTTTTGGATTTTAAGCTACGAATTTATTTATTTTTTTGTAAACATTGCTGTTTGATTGTTAAGTTTTGGGTTTTACTTTGCCTAACTTCGTGCCGTTGCAATAATACCATCTTTAATTTTACATTAAATTCAAATTTCAAATCGTATAAAAAGTTTAATTTTACAAAAAAAATGGAAATCTTCATTTACTTGTTTTTCGCCCTTTTTTCTGTATTAAATCCTATTGGGACAGTTCCAATTTTTGTTGGACTCACACAATTTGACGATAAAAAAGAACGTTCTCGCATTTCACTTTGGACTGCCATTGATGTTTTTATCATTCTTTTAATCGCTTTTTTCATCGGGCAATATGTATTGGCATTTTTTGGAATTACCATCAATGCACTGCGCATTACCGGCGGAATTATCATCGCGAGTTCTGGTTTTTCGCTGCTGAATGGAAAATTTAATAAAAACAAAGGAATCAATAAAAAAGTCGAAAACGAAATTCAAAATCGCAATGATATTGCACTAACTCCACTGGCAATGCCCATGCTTGCTGGTCCAGGATCGATGTCGCTGTTGATTGCTTATTACCAAGATCACCATTCATTTAATGAAATCATCGCATGTAGCATTGCTATTTTTGCTGTTTCGATAGTGATTTTTTTAATTTTGAAAAGTGCACATTATTTATCTAAAATCTTGGGAACTTCTGGTATTGTTGCCATTTCGAGAATTGTTGGTTTCTTAACAATTGCTATTGGTATTCAGTATATTATCAGTTCTATTTTAAGTATAGTTCGTGGAATTTAAGTTTTTTGAAGCCCAGACTGATGATATACAATCTTTTATTAAGTAGATTTTATTGGTACAGCAAAGCGCCTGCATTATGTTATTTTCGGAGGAATGATTACGAATTTAGCACTATCCATCTAAAGATTGATTTGTGACAAGTAGTTTTTAGTTTAAAAGAAATATTGATTTGAGGTGAAGAACCGATTGTTGAAGTAACGATCGACAGTTCTCCAAAAAATCTACTACAACATAGCCATTACATTTGTTCTTACTGACAGCTTGGTAAAAAATAAATTCGCATTAATTGAATTTAAAGCAATATAAATCAGATAATTAAATTTATATTTTTTAATTTCTTTTTGTATAGTTTAAATGTCAAGTAGTTTATTAAGTTTTGTTTAAGAAAGTGTACATTTATTTAAATTTAACAATAATGAAAAAATTCTTTTTGCTAGTATTCTTTGCACAATATTGCTCACTGTCTGCACAATCGGATCAGGGATTTATTTACGAATCAACTGTTAGAAATAGTAGCAATCAATTAATTACAAATCAATATGTAAAACATCGTTTTACAATACGACAAAACTCCAATTCAGGCTCAATTGTGTATAGGGAAACACAAAATCCATTAACGAATAATACAGCAAACATAAGTGTAATCATAGGGACAGGAACGGCCGAAACAGGAAATTTTGCACAAATTAACTGGACACAAGGCACCTATTACATGGGCATAGAGTATTTTTCTGGAACAAGTTGTAATTGGATTGATGTTACAATGAACACCGGAGGTCAGCTAGTCAGTTATTGCAACCAATTGTACATTTGGAGTGCTTGCCAACAACCCGTATTAAATTTAGTGTGGTCGGATGAATTCAATGGATCAGGAGCGATTAATTCGAGTAAATGGTTTCAACAAACACAGTTGCTCAATGGAGTTAGTTGGCATAACGGAGAAATCCAACATTATACCAACCAGCAAACCAATGCTTTCGAAAACAATGGAGCTTTAAATATTGTGGCAAAAAAAGAAACCTATACCGATCAAGGACAAACGAAACAATATACTTCGGCAAGACTCAATTCTAAATTTGCTTTTAAATATGGCCGCGTTGAAGTTCGAGCAAAATTACCTTCTGGCGCGGGTACTTGGCCTGCCATTTGGATGTTAGGAAAAAACATCAACGAAACAGGTGCTTATTGGTCTAGCACTTACGGAACAACAAACTGGCCATACTGTGGTGAGATTGATATTATGGAACACTGGGGTACAAATCAAAATTATGTTCAAAGTGCGATGCACACACCATCTAGCTATGGAGGAACGGTTAACCTTGGTGGACAAGTAATCTCAACGGCATCAAGTCAATTCCACACCTACACCCTAGATTGGACTGCGGCAAAAATGGTTTTTAGTGTCGATGGGATTGTGCATTACACTTATAACCCATCGGTGAAAAACGCAAGCACTTGGCCATTTGATGCAGAACAATACCTGCTACTTAACTTAGCAATTCTGCCGTCTATTGGTGTGAATTATACAAGTAGTGCTATGGAAGTCGATTACGTAAGGGTTTATCAATAGTACTGCCGTAAGAAGATGGGATTTTCATAAAACTTGCAGGAATTAAGCCGTTAGGAAATTATGTTAAATGAATATAGCAATTAATGGATTAGTTATCCTGCTCTTGGCTGAATTGCGGAGTCGGAACGTAATATTTTCTGTTAAAAATAAAAATTATTGCGAAAGGAAAATGTGAATTTACCACATAATTCGCAATCTGGCAAAACGTGTGTTGTGCGTTCGTTATTATTTTTCCTCAAAACTATTCAGGCATTTCAACATAATACTCATATTAGTTTCAAGATTATCTTCCAATTGACAAGAAGCAGTTAATGAGTAATATACTCCTTTCTGTTTGCTTTTTAAAAGTAAAGAAATTGTTTCTGTAGATTTTTTATTATCCGATTTAAAGTGAAAAAAGTAAGATTCATAACTCGTATTTTTTGTTTTATCACTTTCTACAATTTTTTCATTAGAATTTTTCTCAATTAACTTTTTCATTGATTCAAATTCTGTTTTCAAATCGTTATTATTTTCTTCGCTTTTATACTTTTGGACAGAGATTATTTTAGTAAATCTTGTTATCGAATCTGTTTGTCAAGCATCAATTCCAAGAATTATTTTTTTATTATCATATTCTTCAACTTTCCAATACCAATTTTTTGGAATTAAGATT
>CALPKO020000076.1 GCA_943324165.2 Bdellovibrio sp. ZAP7
AAAGATTAGAAAACACGATATTAGTGCAGTTTATAACATACACTCCGTTATTGTTGTGGTTTGATTAAAGATTAGAAAACACGATATTAGTTGGCTTGTTACCTTCTAATATTCAAGAGAATATAGTACAATATCGTAATAAAAAATGCTTCTTTTTTGGCTTGATACCCCAATATTGAAGCATTTTTTGTTTTCAAAAGGGGTTTACAAACACTTGGCTTATATTTTTTATTGGTGTGTTTGTGAATTGAAAAAATAAAGAAATTTTGTTTTCATTTCTGCTATTCGGATTTTTTCAATTTGATTAAAGATTAGAAAACACGATATTAGTTGGCTTGTTACCTTCTAATATTCAAGAGAATATAATACAATATCGTAATAAAAAATGCTTCTTTTTTGGCTTGATAACCCAATATTGAAGCATTTTTTGTTTCTTATGCAATTGTTTTTCAAATATAAATACAATTGCAATAATTTGTATATTTGTAAAAATACCTATTATGAAAGTAGTGATTGAAGCAAAAGAAGAATACAAAAACATGTTGCAAGAAATTGCAACTGCCATAAAAGCAAAAATTACTTTTGATGAAAATGAAGAAGATTTTTGGCTCCAACTTCCTGATCATGTAAAGGCCGGCATTCTTGAAAGTCATGAACAGTTCAAGCAAGGTCAATTTTCTTCGCATGAAGACGTGATGTCCAAATATAAATCCAAATACAATTTATGAGAGTCGTTTGGTCAGCAAATGCCGAATTCACTTTTGATGTTATCGTAAATTACATTGAAGAAAAATTTGGTGTAGCAGCTACCAAAAAATTTATTGGTAAAGTTGATGCAGTTATTTTTTCAATTTCAAAGCAGCCTTATATTTATAAAAGTAGCAGTTTTAACAAAAAAGTAAGAAAAGCAACAATCAATAAGCAATGCTCCTTATTTTATGAAATTAATAGCCAAACTATTCTTTTATCCTACTTTTGGAACAATAGACAAGAACCACTCTACATTTAAAACAATTCCAGCTGTGTAGGTTGCGCTTCTTTTGGTACTTCTGCCTTTCCCCAAAAATTCAAAATATTACCAAATTGTTTGTCAGTAATTCTCAAAACGCTCACTTTTCCCATTGGTGGTAATAATCGGTTGATGCGCTTTTCATGCACATCGGCACTTTCTCCACTAGCACAATGCCTTATATAAACGGAATATTGCATCATACTAAATCCATCTTTTAGCAAATTTCCTCTAAATTGAGCAGCATTTCTGCGGTCTTTCTTAGTTGCTGTCGGTAAATCAAAAAATACAAATAACCACATAATTCGGTATCCATTTAGTTCCACAATTTTGGGTATTTTATTTTTTTTCTATCGCCAGTATAACACTGTTGTAAGGAGCTTGCAGTTTTTTGTAAAGCCACCATCAACGGACTTTTCTCTTCTTTAAAATAAACCGTTCTGGTTAAAATTTGTAATAATTCAGATTTTAAAGCGGTGTTTAACTCTTGCTCTTCATAATTTTGCATCAATTCAAAAACTTTTTCATCCACAATTGGTCGAAAAGGCTCCATGATGTCGTCTGCCAAAGCAAAAGCGTTGTATTTACTTTTATGATGAATACCCAAAGTATTCAACAATCCACTTCCAGACAATGCCCTAGCAGTTGCAGCGCGCAGAATGGCATAACCATAATTCAAAAAATTATTGGGATAATCGCCAAAACGTTCTCGTTTAAATTTTGTTGATAAGTCGCTTTGTTCAAAAAAACTTTTCCAATATTGACTTGCTGCAACACCTTCCATATTTGAAGTATCGCCACTCAAAACTTTAGAGCACAAAAATTCAAAACTATTTTTATTGCCTGTAATTTTCTCTAATAAAATGCCTTGATTGGAGATTTTTTCAACAATAGTTTGTTGCCAAAGTTGTTTTTTTAAAGGTATACTTGCTTCAATTTGATTTTTAAAAACTTCTTGCTGAATGTGGTGGCTGTTGAGGTTCAAAAACATGCCATTCGGATGGTGGTTATTACCACAAACAATAACAGAAGTATTGTTTTCTATTAATAAATTCAGTGCCGGCAGACTTATATAAATTTCGGGATTGTCTAACACCAAAAAGCCAATATCTTCTATTGGGATTGTACTTTCTCTTACAACTGATTTTATAACTAATTGTAAATTTTTAGAGGTAATAGAAGTTTTGTTTTCTATCAATAAAGATTTCTTAATCATAATTTTATTTTAACTAATTAGTAGTCAATGAATAAAATTAATGAATAAAAAGATATGGGTTTAAAAAGTTGCCGCTTATTTTAACTAACTCAACTTCAATTGCCCAACAATTCCTTTGATTTCTTGTTCTTTACTTTTTGGATAAATCAACAAAACGTTGTCTTTGTCCACAATAATGAAATCTGCTAAGCCATCAATAATTACCAGTTTATTTTTGCCCGTACTGATGATGTTATTAGAAGCATTATTCAATAAAACAGTAGCATTTACTAATGCATTATTGTTTTCGTCTTTGTCTAATTTTTCGTGTAACGAGCCCCATGTTCCCAAGTCGTTCCAATCGAAAGTGGCTGGCAAAACATAAACATTTTTGGCATTTTCTAGAATGGCATAATCTATCGAAATGTTTTCTGCCAAAGCATAATTGTCATTGATAAAATTGGTTTCGTTTGTTGTATTATAACTTGACACACCTTTCAAAAACAATTGGTTCATTTGTGGTTGAAACTGTTCAAAAGCCGCTAAAATTGATTTTGAACTCCAAATAAAAATACCACCATTCCAAAGGAAATTCCCAGCGTCAATAAATGATTTTGCAGTTTCATAATTTGGTTTTTCTCTAAATTGACTTACCTTCTTAATAGGATTCTCGTCCTTTTTATCATATTCTATGTAGCCAAAACCTGTATTTGGAAATGTCGGTTGAATGCCTAAAGTCATCAAAGCATTTTCGGATGCGCAAAAATCAAAACACTGTTGCAAATTGGCTACAAAAGTAGTTTCGTCTTCAATCCAATGATCACTTGGCGCAACTACCATAACGGCATCTGGATTTTCTTTTTGAATTTTTAAAGAAGCGTACAAAATGCATGGTGCGGTGTTGCGCATCGCGGGCTCCAAAAGCACTTGGGCTTGTTTTACCATTGGCAATTGCTCTAAAACCAAATCATTATAACGTTCGTTAGTGAGGATGTAAATATTTTCGACCGGAATTAATTTTGACAATCTGCTGAATGTTTTCTGAATTAAAGTTGAACCAGCACCCAACATGTCATGAAATTGTTTTGGAAATTCTGTGGTACTTACTGGCCAAAAACGAGATCCAACTCCACCAGCCATTAAAATCGCGTAATAATTTTTATTCATTTTATCGGATGTGTTTTTACAAATTTACAACAGTTAATTGAATAAAAATTTATCCTGGAATTATTTCTACTTCGGCATTGGCATTAAACAAAAACAAACGTCCTGTTTTTACTTCCAAACATTCATAACGTTTTGTTCGAAGTCCATTTTTTTGAAAAACTCTTCCGTTTTTAATTCGAAAGAAACTTCCGCTTGGCACTTCATGTATATAATGAACATCAATTTTTCGTTCATCAAATTGTTTCAACGCAAAAGCCAGTCGGGCATCTGTATCGCTGCTAGCGGTAGGATTTCTAAAATGATTGGCCACCAAACCTAAAACGGAATTTGGAAAAATTTCGGGTGTTATAAATGGAATCATCATTCTTTGAAAAGTTATTTTCCATTCCGTCCCATGCGGTTTGATATTCCGTCCAAATTTTTCAAAAGCTACCAAATGTGCAATTTCGTGTACCAAAGTGATTAGAAATCGGTATTTATTTAAATTGGCATTGACGGTAATTTCATGTTTACCTGTCACTCCTTTTCTGTAATCTCCATGGCGTGTCTGTCGTTCGTTGACAATTTTTAGGTGAACATTGTTGGTTTTAATCAACTGAAAACAATTTTCAACAGCGTGTTCGGGAAGATATTTAAAAAGGATTTCGGTCATTATTGCATTTTACGGAGTTGAACTAGAAACTTGCAATACTTTTCCATTGTAAAATTGATTGCCTGTCAAAGTAAAATTATAAATATAATCTGCCATTTGCTTTGGAGAAAGCGGCGCTTCATAACCCGGAAAAGCTGCTTGTAACATTTCTGTATTCACCGAACCTAAGGCCAAAACATTAAATGAAATTCCTTGTTCTTTGTATTCTTCTGCCAGTAATTCTGACAAAGTTATTACAGCTCCTTTGCTTGAACTGTAAGCCGAAAGTCCAGCAAATTTTGTGCTTCCTTGTATTCCTCCCATCGAACTTATCGTTACCACATGGCTTCCTTTTTGTAAAAATGGTAATGCAATTTGTGTTAATGCGGCAACCGCAAAAACATTCACCTTGTATATTTTTTCAAAATCTTGAACAGAAGTTTCCGAAAATGGTTTGAAAATTAAAGCTCCTGCATTATGAACAATGGCATCTACTTTTTTCCAATCATTTAATAAAAAATGACGCACTTTTTCTAAATCATCATTGTTTGATAAATCAACAGCTAGACAAGTGATATTTTTATTTTGAATTAATATTTCAGGAATATTTCTAGAAAGTGCTAAAACTTTATGGCCTTGATTGGCAAATTGCAATGCCAATTCGTAACCAATTCCTCGAGATGTTCCTGTAATTATTATGTTTTTCATTTTTAAATTTTAGCTAAATTAAAAAAAATCCTATTAACAAAGGTCAATAGGATTTTAAATTATAAACAAACATTGGATTATGCCAACATCGTTACTGGATTTTCTAAATATTGTTTTAATGTTTGCAGAAATTGTGCGCCAGTTGCTCCATCAACGGTTCGGTGATCGCAAGCTAAAGTCACTTTCATGGTGTTTCCAACGACAATCTGCCCGTTTCTAACCACTGGTTTTTCTACGATTGCACCAACGGATAAAATTGCTGAATTGGGTTGATTGATAATAGAAGTGAATTCTGTGATTCCAAACATACCAAGATTAGAAACCGTAAATGTGCTTCCGTCCATTTCTGCTGGTTGCAATTTCTTGTTTTTGGCTCTTCCTGCTAAATCTTTCAC
The DNA here is from genome assembly GCA_943324165.2 of Bdellovibrio sp. ZAP7. Classification (GTDB taxonomy): domain Bacteria; phylum Bacteroidota; class Bacteroidia; order Flavobacteriales; family Flavobacteriaceae; genus Flavobacterium. Next base: position 5,106 of record CALPKO020000076.1, read on the forward strand.
ATTATTGCCAATTTGAGTCAAACTCATCAAATCTGTAAATTTCAAAACTGGTACTACAAGTCCATCCTCAACAGCCACTGCAACGCCCACATTTACGTGGTGATTGATAATTGTTGCTTCTTCTTTCCATTGAGAATTTACTTTCGGATGTTTTTTCAAGGCCATTGCGCAGGCTTTAATTACCATGTCGTTAAATGAAACTTTTGTGTCTGGAATTGCATTGATTGTAACCCTAGATTTCATTGCTTCATCCATTCCAACCTCAATGGTTAGATAAAAATGCGGTGCAGTAAATATTGATTCAGACAAACGTTTGGCTATCACCTTACGCATGGTTGAATTCTTAATTTCTTCTGAATAATTTTCTCCGGCTGGAACATAAGGTTTAACCGCGGTATTGTTTTCTAATTTTTCAACAACATGTTCTTGTACAGTTGAAGATGCAACATTTTTATAGTTTTCAATATCCGTTTTTATGATTCGACCATTTTCGCCAGAACCTTTCACTTGATTGATATTGATTCCTTTTTCTTCAGCAATTTTTTTAGCTAAAGGAGAAATAAAAATTCTTTGCCCATCAGAAACGGTTACATTTTCAGATTTCACTTCTGCTGAAGTAGTTGCTTCAATTTTTTCTTCTGTTTTTGGAACAGCAGAAGTGCCACCTTTTTTATAATTTTCAGCAATTCCAGATACATCTGTTCCTTCAGGTCCGATAATTGCTAAAACGCTATCGACAGGAGCTGTTGCTCCTTCTTGAACACCAATGAATAATAAAGTTCCAGCGTTGAAAGATTCAAATTCCATTGTAGCTTTATCGGTTTCGATTTCTGCCAAAATATCTCCTTCTGCCACTTTATCACCAATTTTTTTCAACCAAGTGGCTACTGTTCCATCGGTCATTGTGTCTGATAGCCTTGGCATAGTAACGACAATAACTCCTTTAGGTAATTCAGTTGTTGTTTGTTGATTGTTTGTTGGGTGTTGACTTTTATCTTCTACTTTTTCATTTTCTGAAACTAGCGGAATTGTTCCCCCATCGGGGGCTAGGGGGCTTATCAATCCAGAAATATCTTCCCCTTCTTTTCCAATAATTGCTAAAAGTGAATCGACAGGTGCATTTTCACCTTCTGGAATGCCAATATATAATAAGGTACCGGCATTGAAAGATTCAAACTCCATAGTGGCTTTATCGGTTTCAATTTCTGCTAAAATATCGCCTTCACTAATTTTGTCGCCTACTTTTTTAAGCCAAGTTGCAACTGTTCCTTCCGTCATTGTATCGCTCAAACGCGGCATTGTGATTACTGTTGCCATAATTATAGTCTATGAGGAATAAATGGATAATTTTCTTGTTCGTAAACGACATCGTACAATTGTTGTACTTCTGGAAATGGGGATTCTTCTGCAAATTTTACACATTCTTCAACCAAATCTTTTACTCTTTCGTCAATTGCTTCAATTTCTTCGTCTGTTGCATATTTTTGATCTTTAATTATATCTAAAACTTGCGTTATTGGATCTATTTTTTTGTATTCTTCTACTTCATCTTTTGTGCGGTA
>CALPKO020000077.1 GCA_943324165.2 Bdellovibrio sp. ZAP7
GAAGGCTCCATTATGGTGTATTGTGGTGTGTTTTCTTTTGGCGTTGATGGTCCAAAAACGGCAATGCTAGATGGCCAAAATATTTTTTTTATTTTTTTTGCTTTCGCTAGATTCAATACATGAAAAAGCGAATTCATATTCAAATCCCATGCAAAAGCAGGGTTTTTCTCTGCTGTAGCCGAAAGCAAAGCTGCCATCAAATAAATATCGGTGATGTGATGCACCTCAACTAAATGTTCAATTTGATTAAAATCCAATGCGTTGATGACTTCAAATGGTCCTGAGTTTACTACATCCACATTGAGTTTTCGAATGTCTGAAGCAATTACGTTTTCTGTACCGTAAATCATTCGCAATTTCTGTGTCAATTCTGTTCCGATTTGACCACAAGCCCCGATAATCAAAATTTTTGGATTCATTTGAAATTGTTTATGGTGTAAAGATAACGTTTTCGTAAAACAGAAAAGTTAAAATAAGAAAATTAAGAATGTAAAATTTACAACCGGTTTTTTAAATAGCTGAACAACAAAACAGTATTTTTGCAATTCAAATTTCATAAAAATGAAAAAAAAATTATTTGGTGTGGTTGCGCTACTTATATTGACAATAGGTTGTAAAAACGACGACAATCAACGGGCGATTGAACAAGAAAAAGACATCAAAAAAAAGGAACTTGTCTTTGAAAACATCAATAAAAATTGGAATTTTAATGTTCCGACTCTAAATCCGCAAACGCAAGTTTTGTTAAACAATTGGGTAGAATGGCGATTATTTAAAGAAGACATCAACAGAAAACCAAAAAGTTCGATTGGTGCATTTCAACAAAAATCTAAAAGTTTGTCTAAAAAAGTTACTGATTTATCGCTTGCAATTCCACCAACAATAGCAACAACAGCTGTAAAAAGCAGGATTTCTGTATTGACCACGCAAATCAAAATGTTAGAATTATACATGAATTTACAACAAATTCCTTACGAAAAAGTAAAAGTTTTGGTGCCAGAAATCAATTTAGGAATTGCTTCTTTGAATGCACAATTTGAAGAAATCAACCGAAAACAACAAATACCGCTAGAAAAAGGAGAATCAGATATGATTAGAATGCTCGATACTGCAAGAGCAATTCCGGGTGGAAGTGAATAAGATTTATTAAATTTTCAACATAACTTTAACATCGCACAAGAAACTTTTCTGTGGCTTTTTTTATTTAAAACATAACGCCGGAAATTTTCCTGTGCCTTGTTTGGGACGACAGCATAACGTAGAAAACTTTTCTATGCCTTTTTTTATATGAAAAATAGTGTAGAAAAATTTTCTGCGGCTTGATGCAAACTGCAATATAAGGTAGAAAACTTTTATGTGGCTTTTTTAGTTGTAAGTAATTTTTTGTTTTGAATTGTGGTTTTTTACCAAAATTTAGAAGTAACTCAGTCAAAATCTGTTTTATCAGCGATTGTACAAAGTAAATCTGTATCATCAGCGTCGGTTTTAATTTTATAAGGCGTCGGTTTTTTATAATACAGACTAAAAGGAGCTGACAATATTAATGTTACTTGCTTAGTCGCGAAAAACCTATCTATAAATTAAATAAATGCTATCAAATCTTCGTAATCACCAACTCCACTCGTCTGTCATATTCTGAGCCTTTTCCAAGCGGAACGGTATTGCCATAGCCCTTAAAGGTCATTCTACTTTTAGCAATTTTTTTAACAATCAAGTATTTATAAACGTTTTCTGCCCGGTTTTGAGAAAGTTGACGCTTGCGGGTTTCTAAATCAATGGCTTCTTTTTGAAACGGAGGTGTGCAACAAATGTGTCCTTGAATTTCAAATTGTAATGTTTTGTATTTCAACAAAAGCTTAGCCATTTTGTCTAAATCGTTTTTGCATTTTAGGTTTAACTTGCTACTTCCACGTTCAAACAATAGGTTTTCTAGGTAAATGTGGTCGCCTACAACATGCTTTTTTTGTAAAGTGGTAAAAAATCCAGGAATTTCGATTTTCGGCAAAGGCTTTAAATTCAAAACCACATCGACACGGCGGTTTTTTGAGCGCACTTCTGGCAGATTTTCTACAATGTCATCGTCAATCAAAATGCGTCCTTTACCTTCTATCGTTACAATAATTTTGTTTTTTATCCCGCTTGCTATCAATTTAGATTTGATGGTGTTAGCACGATTGTTCGACAATTTAAAATTATATGCTTCTTTGCCAATGTCGTCCGTATATCCAAATATTTGAACGGATTCGATTCTTGTAGTATCGGTGTTTTTAATAAAATTGACAACATCATTCGCTTGCTTTTCGTCTAAATTAAATTTATCAAACTGAAAATAAACCGACTGAACCTTTTCTTCTTGCGCTTGAAGTAGTCCAAAAATTAAAAACGGGAATATTTTTAAAAATCGTAGCATTATTTCTTAATTATATTATTGAATTCTTGTGTATCATTTAAAATTGCTACCGCTTTTTTTATCTGCGTATCATTTTTGGTATAATATTGATACAATCCTTCTTTATATTGATAGCGTTTTATAATTTCGTCCAAAATTAAGTTTTTAATTTCTTTTTGGTACTTATTCAACTGATTTTCTTCACTTTTTTGAACTGCAAGCAACAACTGTTGGTATTCTATAGAGATGGTTTCGTCTAATTTTTCTTTTTTAGCAGCTTCTAGCGTTTTCTTCAAAGTCAATTCTGTCTCTGTATTGAAATCGTACTTTTTGGTTTTCAAAAACGTTTTAAAATCCGTATAATCTGCATCAGAAATCGCAGGTATTTTATCGCCTAAAGTTGGATTTTTGTAATAATAGTTGGTTACGTAATCAAAAATACCATCGTTTTTTTGCAATGCCAAAGCGATATAACTCGGTTTTGTATCTTCTAATTCCACATCTGGTTGAATTCCACCACCATCATAAACCGTTCTTCCGTTTTTGGTTTTAAAAGCGTTGTATTGGGCAGCTTCTGTACGAATAGCTTTGCCGTCTTTGTCTTTTTTAGAATAATCTAACGCTTGAATACATCTCCCTGAGGGCGTATAATACCGCGAAATGGTTACTTTTACTTGTGTACCGTAAGTCAAATCGATTGGTCGTTGCACCAATCCTTTTCCAAAACTTCTGCTTCCAATAATTACTGCTCGATCTAAATCTTGCAATGCTCCCGAAACAATTTCTGATGCTGATGCACTCTTTCCATCAACAATCACAAGCAATGGAATTTCTAAATCTATAGGGTCTTTAGTAGTTTTAAAAACATTATTGTTTTTCTCAACTTTCGATTTGGTAGTTACAATTACCTCTCCTTTTGGTACAAAAAAGCTGCAAATGTTTACGGCTTCTGTAACTAAACCACCGGGATTTCCTCTCAGGTCTAAGATTATTCTTTCTGCTCCTTGACTTTTGAGTTTTTCTAAAGCTTCTTTGGTTTCTTGTGATGCTTTCCTAGAAAATTGAGACAACACAATATAGCCGGTTTTATCATCAATTTTAGCGAAAAAAGGAACCGCTTTGATGTCAATTTCTTCTAAAATAATTTGCGTTGTGTTGGTTTTTCCTTGTCTTCTAAATTTGACTTCAATTTTAGCGTTTTTTGCGCCTTTCATTAATTGCGAGGCATCGTCTTTATAATCTGCTAAATCAATATCGCCAATTTGAGTGATTTCATCTCCAGGTTTTAATCCCGCTTTGTCCGCAGGATAGTTTTTATAAGTTTCTTTCACTATCACTTTTCCCTCTTTTCGGGTCATCATTGCTCCAATTCCTGTGTATTCGCCAGTGGTGTTTATTTTAAATTTCACCACATCTTGTTCGTTGAAGTAATTGGTATAGGGATCTAACTCAAGCAACATGCTTTTCAAAGCTTTGTCCATCAATTCGCCTGGATTGGTTTGATCGACATAATTCGTATTAATGGTTTTAAATACTTCTGTGAAAATTTCAATTTGTTTTGCAATTTCAAAAAAATCATCCTTAAAACTGGCTCCAACGTATAGAAATCCTGCTGCAACAACTGGAATTATAAATTTTTTCTGAAATATTTTAAACATAATTAATTTTTGTTTTTTAAAGAAAAGAGTACTAAACTAATGATTTATATCGAAACTTCGCATTAAAGATTTAAGTATCTGAAGTATTTTTGATTTGAAGTAAAAATTTCTCGAAAAGCTGAATGGTTTTTGTATTTATTTCATCGTATTTCAAACGTTCTTTGGTTTGATAAAAAAACATGAAGGCATACGTTTTGTCCAAACCATCAATCAGCAATTGTTTATTTAATCGATAGGTTTCTCGCAAAATTCTTTTAAAATAGTTCCGGTCAACGGCATTTTTAAAATTTCTTTTAGAAACCGATACGCCCATTTTTAGTTTTTCACCATTTTGCAAATCAACTGGAACGTAAACCAACCGTAAAGGAAATTTCGATACCGATTTACCTTCTGAAAAAAGTAAATCTATCGTATTTTTACTTTTAAGCTTTTCGTTTTTTGGATAAGAAAATGTCATTTGATTGAATACTTGATGCAAAGTTAAGGAAGTTTCTTTTAAGGTTATTAGTTTCTTTAAAGGTTATCAGGTTAGAAAAAAGGTTATGAGGTTACAAAATGGTGATTAGTTTAGGAATTCCGATTAATTTATGCTAATAGTTTAAAAAAACTTTATTTTTGTCTCTAAACTCATAACCAATAACCTTATAAACCTAAGAAAAAAATGCTTAAAAAAAAACTTCTTGTTTTGATTATAATATTCTCAATTAACACATTTTCGCAACAAAATAAACATCCTGTTGCTGTTGGTCTTAATTATGGTTTTGGAAGCGAAATTAAAAATAGCGATTATACCTACACTAATAATTATTATAAATTGCAATTCAATTATACGTTGAGTAAAACTAAAAATTTTGAATATCAAATTTTGTTACAACCTGAAATTAATTTTGCAACTCATCAACTTAAAAATCTTTATTTTGTTAAGCCAGACGAACTTGATTATTTAGTAAAAAGAGAGCAATATACTAAACTTAAGGACATTAAAGAGTATGTCTTAGGTGTTGGATTTTTGATTAGAAAACCAATTTCAAAATCATTAAGTTTTTATGTTCTGGGAAGCGTAGGCCCAATGATTACAGATACTCAAACCGAAAGATTAACGAAGGGATTTGCATTTTCAGACGTTTTATCTTTGGGAATGTCTTTCAAAACCCAAAAGCTTATTTTTGACATTCGGCCGAGTTTGCGGCATAATTCTAATGCCGGACTTCAAAGTTCAAATGCTGGATTTAACACCAAAAACATCGAATTTGGAATTGCTTTTCCATTAAAAAATTAGTTAACAACATAAACATTATAAACAAATTTTACATCTTCGTAGTTCACATAAAATTGTTTTCGATTGTCTTGATTTTTTCGAGTAACCACTAAAATTGTGCATGGTTTTCCATTCAAATCTGCACAATCTAAAGCGATGGTTTCGTCAAATTGTGTGACCACTTTTTGTCCGTAATTCAAAATTTTATAAACCTGAATTTCTTTTGTGCCAATAACTAAACGGTCTTTTTTACCATCTAGCGAAATTATTGCGGTTGATTGTTCTGGCTCGGTCCACTTGCCCCAATTATTTTTAGCGTCTTTTTCTATGACACTAAAACTTGTAGCTTTAAATCTATAAACTTGGGCCGACGCAAATGAAATAGAAAAATTTAATAAAATTGCGGTTAAAATAAATTGAGTGATTTTCATTTTTTTCTGTTAGATTTGGTAAAATTACAAATACTATTGCAAAGATAGATTTTGAATATAAAAATAAACACTAAAACTACTTTTTAAATATATAAAAGCAAGTCTAAAATTTAAACTTACAAAAGATGAAAAAATTATTCTATGCACCAATTTTGTTGTTATTTGTTTTAACAAGTCAAGCCCAAAAACTAAATGTTGTCAAGCTCGATAGTTTATTTAGTATTTTAGAAGCTAAAGACAAATACATGGGAAGTATTGCCATTGCTCAAAATGGAAAAATTATTTACGCTAAGTCAATCGGTAAAGGCGACATCGAAACCAACAAAAAGTCCACTGAAAATTCAAAATACAGAATCGGCTCAATTTCTAAAATGTTTACTTCTACTTTGATTTTTAAAGCAATTGAAGAAAAAAAATTGACGCTCAATCAGACTGTTGAAAGTTTTTTTCCCAATTTAGAAAACGCAAAAGTCATCACAATTGGTAATTTATTGAACCACAAAAGTGGTATTCATAATTTTACAAGCGACGAAGAATACCTAAAATACAATACGCAACCGAAATCGGAAGTTGAAATGATGGCGATTATAGAAAAAGGCAAAAGTGATTTTGCGCCAAATGCTAAAAATGAGTACAGCAATTCTAATTATGTTTTGTTGAGTTACATTTTAGAAAAAATTTACAAAAAACCATACAAAAGCATTTTAGAAAAAAATATAATCAAACCATTAGGATTAAAAAATACTTTTTTTGGCGATAAAATCAACCTTAAAAACAACGAAGCCTATTCGTATGATTTTGAAGATAGATGGGTCAAACAAACAGAAACCGACATGTCAATTCCAATGGGAGCTGGAGCAGTCGTTTCTAATCCGACAGATTTAACCATTTTTATTAAATCTCTTTTTGATGGAAAAATAATCAATC
>CALPKO020000078.1 GCA_943324165.2 Bdellovibrio sp. ZAP7
ACCTTGCAATTATCATAATGGCATTGGTGATGCTTTTAGACATTGCTATTGGAATGCACTATCAGCCAAATTAATCGGCGTTTCATTAACTTCACAATTAACGACAGCACACGAAGAAGTAAATTTTACATATCCATACCAAATTAAGGAGAAAATTATGGATTTGCATAATAACAACATTGGTATCAATTTAGCTAGTTTTAATTCTTATAATTCAATTTTAAATGCTGTTCAATCACAAGTTACAAACGGGGGATTAAATTACTTATCAGACTTAAATAGTTCATGTCTGCCTACTTTTTCATCAACTCAAATTCCAACTAATTAAATGAAATCTTTAGCAATAATTTTAGTCCTTTCATTAATCTCATGCAGTAAAATTGAAAAAAAATACATAATTGACAAAAAAGTTGAATTATTGACTGATTCTATAGTTCCAATTAAAAATGGTGATTATACTGTAAATTATTTAGAGATTTCTGGACAGACTGATGATACAATTATAATTAAACCTTGTAAAGGATGTTTTGAAAATTTTTTAACTGGAAAAATAAATGAGAAATATTCAATGGATTATTATGGTACACAAAATGTAGCTTTTATTTATAAAGCATATAAAGCCAAACAAGTAAACTTAAAAATTAATTTTGTTATCAATTAATAAATTTCAAATTATAATCATAAAAACCCGAAAAGCAATTTTCGGGTTTTAAATTAATTAATCGTGAAAAATATAACCCCCGCTCCCGCGCGAATCCCTTCGCGTGGTGTGGTTTGGTAAATTAAACCGTTTGTCTTTCCGACGCAGTAGAAAACTGATTCCTCATTCCTCGGAATGACAACTGTAGCCGGAATGACAAGTACGGTCGAGATTACAAGTAGTGTTACGCTAAACAAATCAATTATAAAAACCACACGAAAGCACTCGCATTGTAACAAGGAAAACTATACCGAGAAAAAAAATTAAAAAAGCATTAATTATAATATGCTTAAGACAAAGTATATACACTTAATTTTTTTCTTAAATTTGACTTTTTAATCGATGAAATGATTAATTATAAAAACAAAACAACAATGAAGACAAATTTATTATATATAATATTATTGCTTACAATAATTGCAAGAGGTCAAAATGAAGGAACTGGCGAATATAAATATGAAACCAATACCTCATGTTTATTAGAAAATGATAGAAGTCAGATTCAACAAATGCTAAGTAAAAACAGGGAAAATTTAGTAAATAGTGGCATCATAAACAGAACGATAAACACACAGTTGTTACCGCATCCGTTATTTAGTTGGCCAGTTACCAAAAACCCCACCGCTCCATATAATAATGTTTGGAGCATCAGCAATCACGTAGATCACAATCCTTCTTATCCTAATTTGTTACAAGATTGGAATTGTGGTGCTAGAACTTACGACACGTCAAACGGTTATAACCACAAAGGAATTGATATTTACACTTGGCCTTTTTCTTGGCATCAATTTCAAAACAATTATGCGTGGGCAGTTGCCGCAGCTCCTGGAATAATTATTGGAAAATCTGATGGAAACTATGATATGAGTTGTAGTTTTAATAATAATAGTTGGAACGCGGTTTATTTACAGCATAGTGACGGGAGCGTTTCTTGGTATGGGCACTTAAAAAACAATTCATTGACTCCAAAAGTCGTCGGTGATTTGGTGGAAACTGGAGAATATCTAGGTGTGATTGGCAGTTCGGGAAACTCCACTGGCCCTCATTTACATTTTGAAGTATATAATTCTAGCAATCAATTGATTGATACTTTTTTAGGCAATTGTAACAATTGGAGTTCATCAACAGATTCATGGTGGCTCAATCAAAAGCCTTATCAAGATCCAAAAATAAATGCCGTATTGACACATAATGCGTTACCCGAATTTAACACCTGTCCGGCAACAGAAAATGTCAACCTCTCAAATGACTTTGCTAGCGGAAGTAGCGTATATTGTAGCATTTATTTAGCAGACCAAGTGCCAGGCACTACTGGAACCTTAACCATCACTAGACCCAATGGAACTTTGGCATTTTCAACCGAAGTAAATTTCACAACGTTTTACTACTCATCTTATTGGTGGTGGAATCGTCCTGCTTCGATGTTTAATCAAAATGGTGTTTGGACACTTTCATTTTCATATTTAGGAAACATTGTAAGTCATAACTTTAATTATGGAACTTTAGCTTCTGATAATTTTAAAACAAATAAAATCACACTCTTCCCCAACCCAGCCAGCAAAACCCTAAACATTAACACCGAATTGCCTTTGGACAAAATCACGATCACCGATCTAACAGGCAAAAAAGTACTAGAAACTAACAGCAAAACCATCAATGTAGAAAGCATTGCCATAGGATTGTACGTGGTAGAAGTACTTTATGGAGACGAAAAGTGGGTCAGTAAATTTGTAAAAGAGTAATTTAAATAGGTTTTTGATATCCATCAAATAAAAATTTCAAATAGCGTTTCGATGTAACAAATTAATTCAAAAAAAACTTCAGGTAGGAGCTTGAAGTTTTTTTTATGTGACCACGTGTACATGCCCCAATAGTGTCTAACTTTTTGGGGCATGTACACCTAATAAATTAAAATAAATCCGCGGTCAAGAAGTGCAAGCGGTGTTCGATAATTTTTTTCGAATCTTATAAACAAAAAAAAGCCGTTCTTTCGAACAGCTTTCTTCAACCTAAAAAATTTTAAAAACTACAACGCCGACTTGCTGGCAAAAAGTATTTCAATAAAAGTTTAATTGCATTTAATAATTTAGCTAACTTCTTCTTAAATTATTTATAAAATCAGTTTTGTCTTGCGGTGTAGTCATTTGCAATTCCAATTTTATTTTCGCTTGATGTTGCAAGCCGTTGGCTTCGATGTTGCTTAGTGCAGTGGTTTTCGTCATAGCTATCCAACTTTTTTCTAAAGCGTTGGGAGCATTTTTTTCTTCCTTATTATTAAGGAATGCCAATAATTTAATATTGTATTGGTAATTGGCTTGCAGGTGATCCAACTTTTTTTGTAAAACCAATCGTTGGTATTCTAATTTTTTTTGGTGTTTATCAAAAAGTTGAATTGCTTTTTGAATTTGTTCGGCTTCGAGGGGCAAAATTGTGTTGGGTTGCGCATTGTAGTTCAGCAAAAACAATTCCATTTCGGCCAGTTTCACCAAGGCATGGGTGGGCAAATCGCGTTTGCCTTGCTCATACATTGTTAGTTGACTTCTGTTGATCTGTAAATAATGGGCCATTTCAAATTGTGTTAAGCCCAAATTTTTCCTTACGGTATTTGAATTTTTCATTGTATCAATTTTTTTCAAAAATATAAAACTGACACAACTTGGTGTCAAAATATTTTCATAATTTTTCATTGACACACAAGCGTGTCAAAATTTAAAAAAATTGTTTTTTCGACACGCACTTCCCTGAGAAAAAATCGAACATCAAACCTCAATTCTTACGACAAATCCTTCTGAGTTGCGGACATTAAATACTGTGCCGTCTTCAAAAATCAAATATTGTCCTTTGATACCTATTAGTCTTCCTTCAAAATTCGGTGTTTTTTCTAAACTTAAACTATTGATTTTTTTCGGATAAGTCAAAACAGGATAATTCAATTGAACAATTGTGCTATCATTAATCGCAAAAAAAGGTTTGGCTTCGGTGGGTAGTAAATTTTCAACTTTTATTTTTTCTTCGAATAAATCCACATTTATAATTTCGTTAGTAAGCATTTTTCGCCAATTGGTTTTGTCTGAAAAATGACTCTTCAAAGCCACTTCCGTAATTCCTGCCAAATAACGATTAGGAACTTCCACTATCGGAATTGCTGCCTCAGCACCCTGGTCAATCCAACGGTAGGGCACTTGTGTTTTGCGTGTAACACCTACTTTTACTTCGCTAGAAATGGCCAAATAAACGACATGTGGCTGTAATTGCACTTTTTCTTCATAAACCAAATCGCGGTCTGCGATGCCTAAATGCGCGGTGCTCAATTCGGGTTTCATAATCCAATCGCCTACTGCCGGACTAGCATAAAAACAATCATAACAAAACCCTTGACGGAAAATTTTCTTCTTTTTTCCACAATTCAAACATTCATAACCGACAAAGTTAATTTCAATTTTTTTATCTAAAAGTTGATTTAAACTCAAAAAACTACTTTCAAAAACCAAATAATACTGAATTGGATCACCGATCTCGGTTTGCATTTTTTTTAAAACACCTTCGTAAGTCATTGGATTTTTGATTTTTGATTCCGTTTTTAGCGAAAAACGATTTATTTTGGAATGCTAAAAATTTATTGCTAATTTTGATAATGTTGTAAAGTTAGAATAAGTTGGTATATTTACAAATCAATTTCAAATTTTCATAGCATAGAAAATCAGAAATCTAAAGTCGTTAATCTTCAATAAAAAATTTAAATGCCTTTACCAATTGTCAATTCTGTTGCGTCGTGGATTTTAAAAAAGAGGATTCATCAAATTGAATTGTTCTTGAAATATCCTAATGAGGTGCAAGAAGAATTACTTTTCAACCTAATTCGTTTTGCAGAAAATACTTTTGTAGGCCTACAATATGATTTTGAATCCATCAAGTCTTACCAAACTTTTTCAGAAAGAATTCCGATTTCAAGCTACGAAGATTTAGAACCTTTGATAGAAAAAACGCGTAAAGGCGAACAAAATGTGTTTTGGTCATCGAACATAAAATGGTTTGCAAAATCAAGCGGAACCACCAACGCCAAAAGCAAGTTTATTCCGGTGAGCAACGAAGCTTTAGAAAATTGTCACTACAAAGCAACGAAAGATTTGCTGTCGCTTTACCTCAACAATAACGAAGATTCTCAAATGTTTACCGGCAAAAGTTTGCGCTTGGGCGGAAGCAAACAATTGTATGAACAAAACAATACTTTTTTTGGAGATTTATCAGCGATTTTAATTGAAAATATGCCCATGTGGGCAGAATTTAGCTCTACTCCTAGCAACAAAACCTCGTTAATGAACGATTGGGAAACCAAACTTAGTGCAATTGTAAACGAAACCAGATTTGAAAATGTGACCAGTTTTGCTGGTGTTCCATCGTGGATGTTGGTTTTGCTCAATAAACTTTTAGAAGAAACAGAAAGCAAAAATTTGTTAGAAATTTGGCCAAACGTTGAAGTTTATTTTCATGGAGGTGTAAGTTTTGACCCGTATCGGGAACAATACAAAAAAATTGTCCCAAGTTCGAGTTTTCAATACTATGAAATTTACAATGCGTCGGAAGGTTTTTTTGCGATCCAAGATTTAAATAATTCAAACGATTTATTGTTGATGTTGGATTATGGGATTTTTTATGAATTCATTCCGATGGATACTTATGGCAAAGAAAACCAAACTGTTATCCGTTTGTCTGAAGTGGTTTTAAATACCAATTACGCCATCGTCATCACAACCAATTCTGGTCTGTGGCGTTATCAAATTGGCGATACCGTCCGCTTTACTTCCATTAATCCTTATCGCATTCGGGTTACAGGAAGAACGAAACACCATATTAATGTTTTTGGTGAGGAGTTAATTATTGAAAACACCGACAACGCCATTGCAAAAGCTTGTCAAATTACACATACCGAAGTTTTAGATTATACAGTTGCACCAATTTTTATGGTTGGCAAAGAAAAAGGTGGTCATGAATGGATGATAGAATTTAGAAAAAAACCTGAAGATATAGCATTGTTTAATAAGATTTTAGACGAAACATTGCAATCCTTAAACTCTGATTACGAAGCCAAAAGGTTCAATAATATGACTTTAAATCCACCCGTTTTGAATGTGGCAAGAACCAATTTGTTTTATGATTGGCTCAAAAATCAGGATAAATTAGGAGGACAACACAAAATCCCGAGACTTTCGAACCAACGCCATTATTTAGAGCGCCTCAAAGAAATGCAATCACCGAATGATAACATTTAAAAACAAATGAAAAGTATTGTTTTATTTTTTTGTTTAAGTTTTTTAGTTATTTCTTGTTCTAGCGCAAATAAATATGGTTGTAAATCCAATCGATGTGTGAAAAATAGTCGTATTTCAACAGAGCAAAAAAAAAATTTTACTTAATTACTGTAATTTTACCAATGAAAATATTTGTAACCGGAATTTCAACCGATGTCGGAAAAACTATTGCCTCCGCTATAATTGTGCAATCACTCCATGCAGATTATTGGAAACCTATTCAAGCGGGCGATTTAGAAAATTCTGACAGTCATAAAATCAATTCCTACCTTTCGGATGATAATGAAAAATCGGTGATTCATTCCAATTCTTATCAATTAAATACGCCTGCTAGTCCACATTTCGCGGCAGCAATCGACGGAATTGAAATCGAAATGGATAAAATAATTGAACCTGAAACCAAAAACCATCTTGTAATTGAAGGTGCTGGAGGCGTATTCGTGCCGCTAAATCAAAATGATTGCGTTATCGATTTAATCAAAAAAGACTATAAAGTTATAATAGTTTCTCGTCATTATTTAGGAAGCATCAATCACACTTTATTGACCATCGAAGCGCTAAAAAACAGGAAAATTGGAATTGCAGGAATTATTTTTTCTGGCAATGAAAACAAAGCTACTGAAAGTATCATTTTG
>CALPKO020000079.1 GCA_943324165.2 Bdellovibrio sp. ZAP7
ATCAAAAGGAAACGCAAAAATAATCGGTCGTGATTATCTTTATTTAGGTTTTGCTAAAACTAAAAAAGCACTGACTTCTACCAAAAATCCAGATGGAACATCTGCTAACAAAGTAGACAAATTGCTGTTTGATTCTGGCGTTGCAGATTTAAGAAAAGGTGTTGAATTAGACCCCGTAATGGCAAATGAACTCAATGATTTTGGTAAAATTTATTTTGATATAAAAATGTACAAAGAAGCAGCCGCTATTTATGATGTTGCTACTTTAAATCCAAATTCTAGAAATTTTCTTTTTGACAATTACTATTTTGGCTATGCAACATACTTTGATGTTGCCAATCAAGATCAACCAGATGTAGCGCAAATTGCTAAAGCAAACACCGCTTTCTCAAATGTAATTAGCATTAGACCAAACTTTACCGATGCCTACATTTACAAAGCAAGATTGAACAGCTTGTTGCCGACAGATGAAACCGCAAAAGCAGAAATGGCAAAGTATTATGATGAATTTATAAAAGCAGTAACTGCAAAAGGCGAAGCTGAAGTTGCAAAACCAGCTAATAAAACAAAATTTGTAGAAGCGTATAACAACATCGGAATTTACTTTGCTAAAACCGATAAAGTGAAAGCAAAAGAAAATTTTGAAAAAGCACTAGCAATTGACCCAACAAATGAAACTGCTTTGAGCACAATGAAATTGTTGAAATAAAACTTATAAAATAAAATACTAAAACCGATAGCCTACAACTATCGGTTTTTTTATTTAAACCTTCAAGTAAATTCAAGATGGATAATAATTGATTTTAATCTAAATGATCATTGTTCTGAAGATGACCAGAAGTTTATGTCAGTTTTATAGTTACTGTTGAGTGCGATTCTCAAAAAATAAAGAGACACTTTCCAAGGGCTGATTCATTTCTTTTTTATACTATAAACTTGGTAAATCGCCGTTTCCTTTTGTTGGTAAATTAGTGAAACCCATCAAGTAATTATCTACCTCCCTTGCTGCCTCACGACCTTCAGCGATTGCCCAAACTATAAGTGATTGTCCCCTTCTCATATCACCAGCAGTAAATATATGTGAAACATTAGTTTGGTAATTAGTAGCAAAATAATTATTTCTCCCGTCAATTTTTATACCTAATTGTTCACTCAAAGTTTTTTCTGGTCCTGTAAAACCTAATGCTAACAAGGCCAAATCACAAGGCCAAATTTTCTCCGAACCTTCTTTTTCAACAAGTTCTGGTCTTTTTCCAGCTTTGAATTTCCAAGCTACTTCAATGGTTTTCAAACCCGTAAGTTCGCCTTTTTCGTTGGTAATAAACTCTTTTGTGTTAATTAACCAATTTCTATCGCAACCTTCTTCGTGAGAGGAAGATGTTTTTAATTGCAACGGCCAAAATGGCCACGGCGTAGTTTCACTTCTTACAACAGGTGGTTTTGGCATAATTTCAAAGTTTGTAACCGATATTGCTCCTTGTCGGTTAGAAGTACCTACACAATCAGAACCTGTATCGCCCCCGCCTATTACGATCACATTTTTACCAGTTGCTCGAATTTGATTCTCTATTTTTTCTCCATATAGCGATTTAGTTTGCTGCGTCAAAAACGTCATCGCTTGCACTACACCTTTACTTTCAATCCCTTTTGTTGGCAAACTTCTGCTTTCAGTTGAGCCACCACATAACAAAATTGCATCAAATTCATCTAACTGTTCAATACTGTAATTAACACCTACGTTTACATTGGTTTTAAATATAATTCCTTCGGCTTCTAAAATGGCAACACGCCTGTCGATGATACCTTTTTCTAATTTAAAATTTGGAATCCCATAACGCAGTAAACCACCTATGGCGTTATCTCGTTCAAAAACGGTAACAGTATGTCCGGCTCGATTTAACTGTTGTGCTGCTGCCAACCCTGCTGGTCCAGATCCGATTACTGCAATGGTCTTTTCAGTTCTAGTTTCAGGTGTTTGGGGTTTAATCCAGCCTTCAGAGAATCCTCTTTCAACTATGTTTTTTTCAATATTTTCTATGGCTACGGGCTCTGCAATAATGCCTAAAACACATGATTTTTCGCATGGAGCTGGACATAAACGGCCTGTGAATTCTGGAAAATTATTAGTTGATTGTAAAATATCTAATGCACTTTGCCATTCCTCTTGGTGCACCATATCGTTAAAATCAGGAATCAAGTTTCCTAGCGGACATGCGCTATGACAAAACGGAATACCACAATCCATACATCTTGAACCTTGCTCCTTGATTTTGTCTTTTGCTAATGGAATTGTAAACTCATTGTAATTTGACACTCGTTCTTGCACCACAAAATTACTTTCGTCAGTCCTACTATATTCTTTAAATCCGCCTATCTTGCCCATAACTTATTGTGCTATTAATTCTTCTTTTTCTTGCGCTATTCTTAATAAAGCTTTTTTGTAATCCTTTGGCATTACTTTAACGAAAAGATTACTTTGCTTTTCCCAATCCTCAAGGATTCTTTTTGCCAATGGACTGTTGGTGTACATAGAATGGTTTTTGATTAAACGCCTAAGTTTTGTTAAGTCTTCATCTTCCAAAGTTTCCAAAGCCACCATTTGCATATTACACAATCCATTTTCAAATTGTTTTTGCTCATCGAAAACAAATGCTACGCCACCACTCATTCCAGCAGCAAAATTTCTTCCCATTTTCCCTAGAATTACTACAGTTCCGCCAGTCATGTATTCACAACCATGGTCTCCAATTCCTTCGACAACTGCGGTTGCACCAGAATTTCTAACACAAAAACGTTCGCCCGCAATACCGTTTATATAAGCCTCACCATTGATTGCACCATAAAGCGCTACGTTGCCAATAATTATATTTTCTTCTGGTTTGAAAGTAGCTGTAGGAGGAGCTTTGACAATCAATTTCCCGCCAGAAAGTCCTTTTCCTAAATAATCATTGCAGTTTCCGTGGATTTTGAATGACAAACCATTGGTGGCAAATGCACCAAAACTTTGTCCTGCGGAACCTGTAAAATCAACAAGAATTGTATCATCAGGTAATCCTTGAGCGCCATATATTTTAGAAATCTCGTTGCTCAAAATAGCACCTACCGCACGATCAGTATTTTTAATATCAAAAGTCACTCTTGTTTTTTCTTTTCTATAAATAGATGGAATGGCGGCCTTTATAATTGCAAAATCAAGTACATTTTCTAAATAATGGTCTTGTTTTGTCGTATTATGATTGGGTACAACAGCTGCTTTTTCTGGTTTGTATAAAACAGTCGATAAATCTAATCCACTTGCTTTATAATGTTTGATGGCTTTGTTGACGTTCAATTTTTGAGATTGACCTACCATTTCTTTAAGTGTTCTAAAACCAAGTTGCGCCATAATCTGTCGCAATTCTTCAGCAATAAAATACATAAAGTTGATTACGTGCTCTGGCGTTCCCTTGAAATTTTTTCTCAATTCTGGATCCTGAGTAGCAATGCCTACTGGACACGTATTCAAGTGACAAGCTCTCATCATTATACAACCCGATGCTACTAATGGTGCTGTTGCAAATCCAAATTCTTCTGCCCCAAGCAAGGCGGCAATAGCGACGTCACGCCCTGTTTTTAATTGACCGTCACATTCTAAAACCACTCGGCTTCGTAAATCATTTAAGATTAAAGTTTGTTGTGCTTCGGCAAGTCCAAGTTCCCACGGAATTCCTGTATGCTGTAATGATGTAAGCGGTGCGGCACCGGTTCCTCCATCGTAACCTGAAATCAAAATAACATCGGCTTTTGCTTTGGCAACACCTGCAGCGATAGTTCCAACACCGACTTCTGAAACCAATTTTACATTAATACGCGCCTCGCGATTGGCATTTTTTAAATCAAATATTAACTGAGATAAATCTTCGATAGAATAAATATCGTGGTGCGGCGGAGGAGAAATTAAGCCCACATATGGCGTTGAATTTCTGACTTCTGCAATCCAAGAGTAAACTTTTTCTCCGGGTAATTGTCCGCCTTCTCCGGGTTTTGCACCTTGAGCCATTTTTATTTGAATCTCTTTGGCGTTTGTCAAATAATTGATTGACACACCAAATCTTCCTGACGCCACTTGTTTGATAGCGCTATTTCTTGAATCACCATTTAATTCTTTTTGAAAACGCTTTGGATCTTCTCCACCTTCACCAGAATTGCTTTTTCCACCAATTCTATTCATCGCGATAGCCAAATTTTCGTGCGCTTCTAAACTAATAGAACCATAAGACATCGCTCCAGTTTTGAATCTTTTTACGATTTCTGTCCAAGGTTCGACTTCATCAATAGCAATTGGATCTAAATTGTTAAATTCAAATAAACCGCGAATAGTCATCAAGTTTTTGCTTTGGTCATTGACCATATCAGCGTATTCCTTATAGCTTTCAGGACTATTTAATCGAACGGCTTGCTGCAGTTTTGAAATGGTCGTTGGATTGAACATGTGCTTTTCTCCAGATCTCCTCCATCGGTAAATTCCACCAATTTCTAAAGGTAATAAATTGGCGATTTCTGCTTTTGGAAAAGCATTTTGGTACCTTTTTTTAACTTCTTTTTCGATTTCCATTAAACCAATTCCTTCAATTCTTGATGGTGTGTAAGGAAAATATTTTGAAGTAAAATTTTTGTTCAATCCTAAAATTTCAAATATTTGAGAAGCTCTGTAGGAACGCAAAGTAGAGATTCCAATTTTGTTCATAATTTTTAGAATCCCTTTTGCAATTGCTTTATTGAAATTTTTGATTGCATAATCGGCACTTACATTTGTAATAAATCCTTGGTTTACTTGATCATAAATTATTTCATTGACCATATAAGGATTTATTGCACTTGCACCATAGCCAAATAGTAAAGCAAAATGATGCGGTTCGCGCGGTTCAGCAGATTCAATTATGATTCCAAATTTCGAGCGCACTTTTAAAATATTCAAGGAATGATGAATGTAAGAACATGCTAATAACATTGGGATTGGCGCCATTTCTTCGGTACAACCCCTATCAGAAAGAACTACGATATTGCAACCTTCGGCAACTGCTTTAAAGGTGGCAGACACACATTTTTCTAATGCCCGTTCTAATCCGTTAACTCCTTTTTTTATTTCATATAAAGTAGAAATAGTAACTGATTTGAAATCGGGATGATCAATATTTTTAATTTTATCTAAATCCTCATTTGAAATAACTGGATTTTGAATTTTTATTTTTTTACAATGCTCTGGAACGATATCAAAGATGTTATAATCACCACCAATAGCTATACTAATGTCCGTAATAATTTCTTCACGAATCCCATCTAATGGAGGATTTGTAACTTGGGCAAATAATTGCTTGAAATAGTTGTATAAAAGTTGTGGTTGATTTGATAAAATAGCGAGCGGGGTGTCATTGCCCATAGATCCAATGGCTTCTTCGCCAGAAGTTCCCATTGGGTTTATGATGGTTTTCAAATCCTCAATAGAATAACCAAACATTCTTTGACGGGTTTTAAAATCAAGGTTTTCTGTTGGAATTACATTATCAGTGTAAGAAATCTGAGATAAGTGCAGTAAATTATCATTTAACCACTGTCTGTATGGACGGTTGGTTACTACTGAATTTTTTATTTCCTCGTCTTCTATGATGCGACCTTCATTCATGTCAACTAGAAACATTTTACCAGGTTCTAGTCGGCCGTGCCGCACAACATCTTCTGGTTTGATGTCAACAACACCTATTTCAGAGGACATAATCACGAAGCCACTTTTAGTCAAAGTATAGCGAGATGGTCTCAATCCGTTTCTATCCAATAAAGCACCAATTACGTCACCATCTGTAAAAGGAATAGAAGCTGGTCCATCCCATGGTTCCATAATGCAAGAATTGTATTCGTAAAATGCCTTTTTATCGTCGGACATTGTTTGGTGTTTTTCCCATGCTTCAGGAACGACCATCATCATCGCTTCAGGTAAAGTACGACCTGTCATTAGTAACAATTCAATCACCATATCCAAAGACGCCGAATCTGATTTCCCTTCTAAAATGATAGGCAACATTTTTTTAACATCTTCGCCAAAAATATCGCTTTTCATCAGTTCCTCGCGCGCGCGCATTCTGCTAATATTGCCTCGAAGCGTATTGATTTCTCCATTATGACACATATAACGGAAGGGTTGTGCCAGTTCCCATGACGGGAAAGTATTGGTAGAAAATCGTTGGTGAACTAATGCCAATCTTGTCACTAAATCATCATCTAATAAATCAGTATAATAGCGACTAATATCCTCGGGCATCAATAATCCTTTGTATATTATTGTAGTTGTTGAGAAACTTGAAAAATAGAAACGATAACTTTCCGAAATTCTTGAGTCTCTTATAGCGTGTTCTGCCATTTTTCTTGCAGCGAACATTTTAGCATTAAATTGTTGTTCTGTTAGTTGGATACCATTTTTACCAACAAAGACTTGTTTTATTGTAGGTTCTTTTTCTGCAGCTATCGCTCCTAAATTCGAAACATCGACAGGAACATCTCTCCATCCTATAATTTCTAGCTTTTGATTTTTAATTGCTTCCTCAAAAGTAGATTGACAAAACAAGATTTGGTTTTTGCTTTTTGGCATAAAAACCAT
>CALPKO020000080.1 GCA_943324165.2 Bdellovibrio sp. ZAP7
ATTTTTGTTATCTTCAACTTGCCAATAATGACAAGCTGGATTGGGATAAATTTCTAGTGCTTTTGCAAAAAAACAAATCATTGTTTGGAATTGGTTTTATTTTTTTTTTAAGTTTTTTGAATCGTTTTTTGGAAATCTTGAAATGGCAAAACTTGGTTAAAACCTTCAAAACTATTTCTATTTCTGAAGCTACAAAACAAGTATTAGCCGCTTTAACTTTAGGAATTTTCACACCGGTTGGAGTAGGAGAATATGCCGGAAAAGCGCTATATTATGATAAAAAAAGCACAAAAAAAATTATTTTTTTGAACTTAATTTGCAATGGTATTCAAATAGTAGCGACTGTTTTTTTTGGGGCGATTGGTTTGTTGATTTTGGGTTTCGGGTTTTGGGTTTTGGGTTTAATTATAGCTTTTTTAATCTTGTTTCTTGTTTCTTTCTTATCCCAAAAAATAAAAATTAAAGGTTACTCGATAGAAGATTTTTTAGTTCGAATGAAAGAAATTCCGAAAGATATCCATCAAAGAAATATATTGTTAGGTTTTTGCCGCTACTTGGTTTTCTCGCACCAATATTATTTTTTATTTTTAGGTTTTGATGTTGATGTAGACTATTGTTCTATGATGGCTACCATCACAACCGTCTATTTTTTGGCGTCAATTGTGCCGAGTTTTCAGTTTTTAGATTTTGCACTCAAAGGAAGTTTGTCTATCTATTTTTTTGGTTTGCTTGGCGTAAACGAGTGGGTTGTAGTTTTTGTAACCACTTTAATGTGGTTTTTAAACATAGTTTTACCTGCCTTGATTGGCGGTTTTTATGTGTTGAATTTTAGGTTGAAGCCAATTAGTCCTATTGAATCATAATTTTAAGTAAGTATGGTAGTATTATTTTTTACGATTATAATTTTATACTTTCTTTCGATAGGAATTTTAATTTATGGATTTGACAAAATCAAAGTTTTTGAAGCAAAAAATAGTGTGCCAAAAACAAAGTTTTCGATAATCGTTCCTTTTAGAAATGAAGAACAAAATTTGCCAGTCCTGTTAGAAAGTCTATCAAATTTGAATTATCCAACAGATTTTTTTGAAGTGATTTTGGTTGATGATAATTCAGAATTTAGATTTCAGAATTTAGAATTCAGGTTTAAAATCGTTGTTGTAGATAATGTAAGAACTTCAAATTCTCCTAAAAAAGATGCGATTTCCACCGCCATTCCTTTGGCAAAATACGAATGGATCATTACAACTGATGCAGATTGTATCGTGAAAAAAAATTGGCTTTTTGTTTTAGACCAATTTATTCACAAAAATAATTCAGAGATGGTTTGCGGAGCCGTAACCTACAAATGTCAAAACACATTTCTACACCATTTTCAGCAATTGGATTTTGCGAGTTTGCAAGGTGCAACGATTGGGAGTTTTGGCATCAACAAACCTTTTATGTGCAATGGAGCCAATTTTGCTTACACTAAAAAGCTGTTTTTAACCCTAAACGGATTTAAAGGAAACGATATTATCGCAAGTGGAGACGATGTTTTTTTATTGCAAAAAGCAGTTGAACAATTTCCTGAAAAAGTAAGTTATTTAAAGAGTTTTGAAACAATTGTCGCCACAAAACCACTCGACAATTGGAAAGATTTGTTTCACCAAAGGGTGCGTTGGGCATCGAAAACCAAAGTTTACAAAAGCAATTTTGGTAAAATTTTGGGATTAATCGTATTGTGTGGGAATTTGGGTTTTATCTTTCTTCTCGGTGCTCTTTTCTCTTGCTTCTATGCTCTAAACGCCATTTTCTATATTATTTTTTTTGGAATTTTATTTTTAAAGTTTTTTGTAGATTATCTGCTAATTCAAAAGACGCAAATGTTTCTACAAACTAAATCGAAATGCACTTTATTAAGTAGCTTTTTGTATCCTTTTTTTAGTGTAGCAGTTGCGATTTATTCCTTGTTTGGAAAATACGAATGGAAGGGAAGGAGGTTTTCTTGAAAAGGAGTCATAGCCCAGATTGACAAGGAAAATCCTTTGGCTTTTTTCTTTAAAAAGGCAAAGATTTGGAAGGAAAGCTGGAAATAGCTTCAAAAAAACTATTCAATATGTAAAATAACTGGCAAAACAAACTGTGTTTTCACCGGAATGCCACGTTTTACTGCTGGATTTATTTTCGGAAAATCAATCAATTTCGCACGAAGAATGCTGTCGATTTTAATGGTGTCGTAAGCCACGGAATCTTTTGGGTACTGCGGTTCAAACTGCAAAGTAGAATTAGGAAAAACCGTAACTTTCACTTCAATTGTGTCTAGTTCAGGATATAAAACAGTAAGCGTATCGCCGCTCAATTTTTGTTGAATTGTTTGGGTCAAATAGTCAAAAAAACATTGTTTTCGTTGCGCTTTATCTTCAATCTTATCACATTCGGAAATCGAAGGATATTCGTCCACTTCGTTCCAATTGATGGCATTGAGTTCTTTTTTTAACAAATCTTCTTTTGAAGGTTGAGGTTTGTAAAAATATTGGCACGAACCCAAAAGTAGAAACAACGATAACGAGGCTATTTTCTTCAAATTTCAGGGTTTTTTAGGTTCTTTTCTTGTTCTTCTATTAATGACTTTTCGCAATTCTATCTGCTTTTGATTTTTAAGCAATTTCGATTCGATTTAGTTTAGAATAATATTCAAATGTAATTAAAAAATTAGTTGAATAAAAATTTTAAACAATTGTGTTTTTTAAAGCATAAAAAAAACGAGAACCATTACAATTCTCGTTTTCATCATTTTTAGATTGGATTACCAAATTCTAATTCTTTTTTCTGGAGCGATAAACATACCGTCGTTTGGCTGAATATTGAAAGCTTGATAAAAAGAATCTACATTTTGCAAAGGAACATAACCTCTGTATATTGCTGGAGAATGTGGATCAGTTTTAACTTGGTTTTTCAAGGCTTCATCACGTATTTTTCCTCTCCAAACCGTTGCCCAAGAAATGAACAATCGTTGTTCTGGTGTGTAGCCATCAATTAGGCCTGGGTTTTTATTTTCTTTTAAATACAATTGCAAGCCATCATAAGCGGCATTGATTCCGCCAAGGTCTCCGATGTTCTCACCCAAAGTAAATTTACCATCAACGTGAATTCCAGGCAATGGCTCAAGGGCAGAATATTGATCCGCTAAAGCGGTTCCTAGTAATGTAAATTGCTTCAAATCATCTGCGGTCCACCAATCTACAAGATTTCCGTCAGCGTTATAGGTAGCGCCTTGATCGTCAAAGCCGTGAGAAATTTCATGACCAATAACTGCTCCGATTCCACCATAATTTACTGCCTCATCTGCTTTGTAATCATAAAATGGTGGTTGCAAAATTGCTGCTGGAAAAACAATTTCATTATATGAAGGATTGTAATAAGCATTAACTGTTTGTGGCGACATGCCCCATTCGGTTTTATCAACTGGCTTAGTCAATTTTCCTAAATCTTTTTTCCATTGCCATTGAGAAACATTTTTCATATTGGCAAAATAACTTCCTCCATTTTCTGGACTATTGATTACCAACGCCGAATAGTCTTCCCATTTGTCTGGATAGCCAATTTTGATGGTTAGTTTATTCAACTTCTCAATTGCTTTTAGTTTTGTTTCTGCCGACATCCATGTCAAGTTATTGATTCTCGCTTCGTAGGCACGAACAATATTTTTAATCATGTTGAATGCTTTGGTTTTTGCCTCCGCTGGAAACATTTTTTCAACATATAATTTACCCAACGCTTCGCCAACAGTTCCATTAACTACTTGAAGTGCTTTTTCGTGTCGAGGTCTTTGCTTTAGCGCTCCTGTTAATGTTTTTCCATAAAACTCCCAGTTGGCAGTTTCGATAGTTGTTGATAATTGACCCGAAGCACTGCGCAACAACATCCAACGCATGTAAGCTTTCCAATCTTCTACTTTGTTTTCTGTAAAAATAGTTTGCAACGCTGCCATGTATCGCGGTTGAGAAACGATGATCGTATCAACTTTTGCAACGCCAATTGTTTTCACATAAGCATTCCAATCTATTGTTGGAACCATTTTTTTCAAATCGGCAATTGCTGTTGGATTGTATTGTTTTTTACTATCTCGTCGTTCTACCCTGTCCAACCTTGGTTTTGACATTTGTATTTCTAACGCCAAAATTTTATCAGCGTCTGCTTTTGCTTGCTCTGGATTTTCGTCTAAAAATTGCAACATTTTGGCTACATGAAGCACATATTTCTCTCTTTTTTCTTTTGAATCTTTATCTTCAGAAACATAGTAATCTCGATCAGGTAATCCTAGACTTCCTGGGCCAAGACTGACAACATTTTTGTTGCTGTTTTTTTCATCAGCTCCAATTCCGAAACCAAAAAAACCAACTCCCCCGCCTACAGCTTCTTCATTCATCATTAATTTTTGTAAATCGTTGATGTTTTTGATGGCATTAATTTTCGCCAAATAAGGTTGCAAAGGTTTTATTCCTTGAGTGTTTCGCGCCCAGTGTCCATTACCGATTTATAAACATTAATGGCTTTTCCTTGGTCTGTATTGGCTTTATATTTTGGGTTTTTAGCAGCATCGTTTAAAATTGCCAACGCATCTTTGTCTGTATTTTGACGCAATTCATCAAAACTTCCCCAACGGGTTTTGTCGGATGGAATTTCAGTTTTTTCGAGCCAAGTTCCGTTTACAAATTTGTAAAAATCGTCAACAGGTTTGGTTTTTTTGTCCATGTAATCTAAATTGATGCCAGGCATTTTTTTTGCATCAGCATTTTGAGCTTGTGTCGAAAAAAAACCTATCAATGCCAAAGACAATGATAGATTTTTAAAATTTTTATGGATAGTCATATGTTTTAGTTTTTAATAATTCTTTTTACTGTAGATTGGTTATTTGATACGATTTTTACAAAGTAAATACCTGTTGAAACATTGGTTAAATCTAAAGTTGTATTGGTAGAATTTAAATTTGTTTTGCTGTTGATTATTTTCCCTGTAATGTCATATACTTCAATTTTATCTAAATTTAAATTACTAGAAAAAATGGTAAAAATACCCGCAGAAGGATTTGGTGCTATTACTATTTTATCTAGTTCAAAATTTTGAGTTGCAAGCGTACCGCTAATTAAAAAATCATCAATAATAACTCCCTGAGCTACTTCTGCATCGTCAGATTCAAAAACTATTCTGAATATAACACTGGTTTCTGTTCCAATACTATTTAAAGAATAATTGTAAGTTTTCAAAACTCCATCTGTTCCTGTCCATTGCGCACCAGGACAATTAAAACAATCTGTTCCCGACGTTAGAGGAGTTCTATTGCTGTTGTACCAATTTGGACCTTGAGCACCTAAAACTTGCCAAGATTGACCGAAGTTGGTAGAATATTCCACGTAAACAACGTCCCAATTGATTTCTAAATCAAATTCCATTTTAAAACTAATGTCTGGGTTGGTGAGTTGCGTTAAATTATAGCATTTTGAAACCAAGTAAGATTTTGTTTTATCAGGATAAGTTCCTGATAAAGTAGTCGCATATACATTGTTGGTGCCTGAAGAAATAACCGTTCCCGTTCGCAATCCTCTTGTCCAAAGTCCAATAGCACTGCCTTCATTGTACTCTAATAATTCATCGCTAGTATTTTCGAAAGTATTGGTTGTGTTTACTGTTCCAGGTTCATTAACATAAAATATTTTTGTCGCCGAATTGTTGTCTGGATAAGCGTCATTAGCAATTGTTGAAGTAACGTTTAACGTATAAGTTCCTTTTGGAAGAAGTGCTTGAGGTAAACTAATGGTTGCTGTTTCATCTCCATTTATAGTTCCTGTCCAATCGTAAGTGTAATTAGTAGCGTTTATAGAATAGGTAATTGAAACATTGGAAATAGGAGTCAATCCATTGTTTTTTACTTGAATTTCTGGAATTATATTTCCATCACATCCAACAGTTGATGATGTAGGACTTGGGATATCTACGATTTTGATGTCATTTGCTGGTGCAACTACTGGAATTGATGCAATCCAAACTCCTCTTCCGTAAGTAGCCGCTAAAATTTTGTTGTCCTCTAAATTGATATCTAAATCTGTAACCGAAACATTTGGAAGGTTAGTGTCAAAAGGCTCAAATTGTGACATTGTATCATCTCTGTAATAAACACCTAAACTTGTACCAACATATACTGGATTATTAGGGTTTCTTCCTTGATGAATGATTACATTTTTACCAATATTTGGAAGTCCTTGGCTAATTGAAGTAAAAGTAGTGCCGCCGTTGGTAGACTTCATAGCTAATCCATTGATAGTTTCAGTTGTGATGTAAATAGTATTGCTATCGCTTGAATGAAAATCAATCGAAGTAATTGAAGTTGGCGCACTAAAAGACAGAGCAAAACTCACTCCTGCATTTGTACTTTTATAAAGATTAATTCCGTTAGCGACAAAGATATTGTTTGCATTTGATGGATCTGTTGCAATCACATCAAGATTACTTCCGCCAAAAGGCGAAAGTCCAGTGTTTTGTTGCACCCAACCAGTCGGAGTCAGTCTGTAAAGGTTAGTAAAACCAGCGTACAATTCCCCGTCTTTGTTCATCATCATTGG
>CALPKO020000081.1 GCA_943324165.2 Bdellovibrio sp. ZAP7
ATTCATAAAGCGACCAAACTTGACCTTTTGTTCCGTTTACAAACTGAAAACTGTCATTAGAATTTACAGCTTTAAAAAACATTCCTTGATTGGTGCCAAGATAAATTTTTCCGTTATAAACAATAGAAGTATAAACAGTACCAATAATTCCAGTATCGTCTTTATAACTTTTTACCGGAGATTGCAAATTGATGCAATTGATACCATTGTCTAAACCAATCCAAAGATTTTTATCATTATCTTCAAAAAGCGATAAAACCGTATTATTCCCCAAACCTTTATTTTGCGTCATATGGTACCTAATTTTACCTTCTTTTGAAAGTATAAAAATACCATTTGACACGCAACCCAAAGCATATCCACCATCAGACAAAAGTTGTGAACTGTAAACACTACTTAATTCTAATGCAGAATCGGCTTCTGTTAACCATTTTGTTAAAACTTGGTTTTGAAAACTAAAAAATCCATTGTATTGCGTTTGTATTAATAACCCTTCTTTTTCGTTTATAATTCCAATGATTTTATTGGTTTTAAAAACTTGATTGTCAGATATTAGAGTGCTTTTTCCGTTTTCTATTTCAAATAATCCTTCTCCAACTACTTGAAAATATATTGCATTATTTGTTTTGAAAATTTTAGTAATTGCATTTTTTGGAGAAACAATTTTGAAAGTATTGCTTTTAGAATCGTAAATATAAATTTGATTCAAAGACTGAAAAATAACCCAGTGATCGTATTGAATAATGTTCCAAAATTGTTCGTCGTCTACAATTTTGTTTTTAATGGATTTACTCAACGAAGTATAATTCAAACTTCCATCTTGTTGGCGTTTCCAAAAGCCAAATTCCATAAAACAACCTGTATATATTCTATCTCCAATCACTTTTACAGACCTGATAATAGTCTCATTTGGAGATGGATATAGTTTCCAATCTGAACCATTAAATTCTAACAATCCGTCGTTGTTAGCAAAATACATAAAATGATTTTTATCCTGGCTAATCATCCAATTTTGATTGCCTGCTTGATAATTATTTGCATTGTATTTTAGAATTGGTGGTAATTCTTGGGTAATTCCTTTTAATGGAAATAATAAAAATACAAGCAACAGTTTTATAGAAAAATTATACATAAAATTTACAAATCAATTTTTAAAGATAAAAATTTTATTTAGAATATGATTAAAATGAATAAAAAAATGCAATTTCATCTGAAAAATGGGTTTTTCCAAAATTCAATTAATATTGGATCTATGGTAATAACCGACTAAAAATAAAACATTTATGATAAAGTAGGCTAATAAAATTGCTTTTTTAAAATTTTTACTATAAACTTGCAATAAATTTATACACCATAAACATGAAAAAAATTAAAATTTTATTAGCTACAGCAATGATTGCTGCTTTTACGTTAACTTCTTGTAGTAAAGATGAAGAAATCAGTGGGGCTGTAACAAATGGTTCAATTACCGCTAAATGGAATCAAATAAAAACTGTTATTACTGCAACTGGGATAAATCAAACCGTAATCTATGATGGAAATGAAGCCACTTGTAATAAAGACTATGTTGAATTTACAACTGACAACAAGTTAAATGATGTAGTTTATTTTAAAAATGCTCAAGAAGTTTGCACTGAAGATGCTGCTGCTCAAGCGACTTACTCGAAATCTGGAAATACATTAACTGTAGTAGGTGGCGATTACGATGGAACATACACAATTACAACATTGTCTGGTTCTGAATTTATTGTAAAATCCGTGGAAACTCAAAGTGGAATTCAGTTTACTACTACAACTTATTTCACAAAAGCAGCAGCTAACTAGGAAATTAAGTTATTTTAAAAAAGCCTTTTACATTTTTGTAAAAGGCTTTTTCTATTTAAACAAGCTCTGCACTAAGTCCTGCTTCTAACAAAGCTGAGCATTGTGGTTCAAGCTCATCGTAACTTCCAGTTTTTACGGTGCATTTTCCTTTGTAATGGACTAAAAGCGCACATTGATTGGCTTGTTCATCGGTGTGGTTACAAACCCTGACAAGTGTTTCGATTACGTGGTCAAACGTATTTACATCATCATTAAACAAAATAATTTCATTGTTTAAAAAGGTTTTTTCTTCAACCAAAACTTCTTCTAAAACTTCAATCCCTGTGTTCATTTTATATTATTTAAAAACAAAAAACTAATTAATATATTTTAACGAAACCCAATTGTTTCTTTCAAATTGCTTAATAAAAGTTAATCCTTTTGCCACACAAGATGCATCTATAAATGGAATATCTTCATTGTAGAATCCGCTCAAAAGTAAAATCCCTTTAGGATTGAGGCAATCTACATAAGTTTGCATGTCGTTTAACAAAATATTTCTATTAATATTGGCTATTATCAAATCGTACTTTTTGTTGATTAAAAGCTTTGCATCTCCTTCAAAAACAGTAATTTCTTTACAATTATTTCGTTCTGCATTTTCAATAGAATTCAAATAACACCAATTGTCAATATCAATCGCATCAATTGGCTTTGCTCCTTTCATTTCTGCTAAAATGGCTAAAATTGCCGTTCCGCATCCCATGTCTAAAGTTTTTAAACCCTCTACATTCGTTTCTAGCAAATGTTGGATCATCATGTGGGTAGTTTCGTGGTGTCCGGTTCCAAAACTCATTTTTGGTTCGATCACAATATCAAATACTGCCTCCGTTTTGGGATGAAAAGGTGCTCGAACATGACATTTTCCATCCACATCAATGGCTTCGAAGTTTTTTTCCCATTCTTCGTTCCAATTTACTTGCTCAATTTCCTCGATGGTGTAGTTAATTTTAAACTCCGCATTTTCAAAAATAGCAACTTCTTTAAGAACGTCTTCATTCCAAAACTGCTTTTGGATATAAGCAACACATCCCAATTCACTTTCAATAAAACTTTCAAAAGGAAGTTCGCCTAACTCCGCAATAAGAATTTCGCATCCTAAATCTTTTGGTTCAACCGTAAAATGATAACCTAGATAGGTAATTGCCATATTTTTTTTTTACAAAGATAATAATTTTAATTTTTAAGCTTAATGTTTGATTTAAATTGGCAATAACATTATTTTTGCAAAAATAATTCATTAAGAAATGGGAAGAGCGTTCGAATTTAGAAAAGGTAGAAAAATGAAACGTTGGTCTGCTATGGCCAAAACATTTACTAGGATAGGAAAAGACATTGTGATGGCAGTGACAGAAGGTGGCCCTAATCCGGAAGCAAATTCGCGATTAAGAGCAGTTATTCAGAATGCGAAGGCAGCAAATATGCCGAAAGACAATGTAGAGCGCGCCATAAAAAATGCCAGCAACAAAGATACTGCTAACTATAAAGAAATACTTTTTGAGGGTTATGCTCCTCATGGAATTGCCATTTTGATTGAAACGGCTTCTGACAACAATAACAGAACGGTTGCTAATGTTCGTAGTTATTTCAATAAATGCAATGGTACAATGGGAACACAAGGATCCGTTGAGTTCATGTTCGATCACACTTGTAATTTCAGAATTCCAAAAGGCGAATTAGACGCTGAGGAATTAGAATTAGAATTGATAGATTTTGGTGCCGAAGAAGTTTTTGAAGACGAAGACGGCATTTTAATATATGCGCCATTTGGTAGTTTTGGTACTATTCAAAAAGAATTAGAAAACCGTGGATTAGAAATTTTATCATCTGGTTTCGAGCGAATTCCACAAATAACTAAAACATTAACTGAAGCCCAAATTGCCGATGTTGAAAAGCTGATAGAAAAAATTGAAGAAGACGATGATGTGATGAACGTTTACCACACAATGCAAGAATAAGAATTGCGATAATTTTATTTTAAAAATTAAAATTTCATTTATTAACTCAATTGGTTTTAATAAAAGTTCTACTATATGAAAACGAAAATTGCTTTAATAATATTTTTAGTTGTTTCAAAAGTTAGTGCCCAAGAGCAGTTTTCATTGTTTTTTGCTAGTGATAAATTTGAGTTACAAACCACTGAATTATCAAGGTTAAACAAGTGGATGTCTGATAATAAAGAAGCTAAAATTATTGGTGTTTACGGCTTTTGTGATGAAGATGGTTCTGCGGGTTATAATGATACTTTGGCCAGTCAACGAATCAATTTTGTTTATAACATCATCCAACATAAACTAAAAATCCGACCAGATTTCAAAACTCGAAATTTTGGTGAATTGAAAAACATTTCTAAAATCAAGGCTGAAAATAGAAGAGTAACCTTATTTTATATCCAACCAAAAGATTTTGAAAGGGAAGATGAAATTTTAAAAATAAAAAAAGTCGAAGCAGCAGTTGCAAAAGTAGAGGTTAATTTTCCCGACAAATTAGTTTTCGAAAATCCTGACGGAACAAAATCGGAAATAGCCTTAGACGTCGCTTTTATGAAGCAAATTGCTAGTGCAAAATCAGGTGAAAAACTAAAGATAGAGAATTTAAATTTTCAGTTTAACACATTTGCCGTTTTGCCATCTTCAAGGTCAAAATTATATGAATTATTGTTGGTTTTAGAAAAAAACCCTTCTTTAAAAATTGATATTCAAGGGCATATTTGTTGCAATCCGGGTACAAAAGAAACATTGTCAACACAGAGAGCAAAAGCCGTTTATAGTTTTTTGGTTGGTAACAATGTAGACAAAAACCGATTGACCTACAAAGGATTTGGAAGTACTTTACCTATTTTTGCTGTACCAGAAAAAAACGAAAATGAAAGAGCTGCAAATCGAAGAGTTGAAATTTTAATTACAGCAAATTAGTTTTTACTTAATTTTTTACAACAAATTTTCCCTTCAAATTATCAAAAGAAATACTTTCATCATTAAATAAAGTGTTGAAAATTCCTTTTTCAATAAAATGGCAAGGTTGGTCTTGTAGGATGTTTTTGTTAGTCATCACAATCATTTCATCACAAATTTGAATGGCTAAATCTATATCGTGAGTGGAGAATAAGATGCATTTATTTGTTTCTTGAGTAAGATTTTTTAATAATTTCAAAACTGAAACTTTGTGCAACAAATCTAAATGCGTCGTTGGCTCATCTAATATAATTAAATCTGTATCTTGAGACAACGCCCTTGCAATCAGTACTTTTTGCAATTGACCGTCACTAATTTCAAAATGTTTTTTGTGCTTTAAATGTTCTATTTGCGTCAAAGCAATCGCTTCATTGATTTTTAGAGTATCCATTTCAGACAATTTCCCAATCCAATTGGTATAAGGTTGCCTTCCTAAAGCGACCAACTCAAAAACAGTCAAATTACTGGGTGGTAATTTTTCGGTCAAAACCACACTTAAATTCCTTGCTAAATCTAACGAATTGTAATCTTCAATTGGCAAATCATTAATTAAAACTTTGCCAGCAAGAGGTTTTTGAATTCCAGTTAATGTGCGTAAAAGAGTAGATTTTCCAATTCCATTTTCGCCGATTAATGCAATTAATTTTCCTTTTGCTAAATTCAAATTAATATTATCGACAAGAGTATTTTTGCCCTTTTTAGAGCTATAACCAATTTCTAAATTTTCGGTTTTTAAAATTATTTCTTTCATTAAAATAGATTTTTACTTTTATTCAACAAAAGATAAACTACAATTGGCGCACCAATAATGGATGTTACGGCATTGATTGGCAAAACAATCTCAGAATTTGGTAAATGGGATAAAATATCACAAATCAACATAATAATCGCGCCAAATAGCAAAGTACTCCAAAACAAAATGGAGTGCTTGCTGGTTTGAAAAGTCAATTTTGAAATATGCGGTACGGCGAGGCCTACAAAGGCAATTGGTCCAGCAAACGCAGTAATACTGCCTGCCAAAACACTGGTTGCTAAAATGATCATTAACCTCGCTCTTTTGTAATTTAAACCCAAACTTTTAGCATAGTTCTCTCCCAACAGCAAAGAATTTAGTGGTTTTATACTCAAAAAACTTAAAAACAATCCAGCAAAAACCGCAATTGAAAGTGTCAAAATTGAATTCCAAGATAAATTTCCTAAACTACCCATCGACCAAAAAGTAAATTTTTGCAATTGTTCGGCTGTACTAAAATAAGTCAAAACCCCAACAAAAGCAGAGGCAAAACTACTAAACATTAAACCTACAATTAAAATCGTCATGGTATCTTTCAATTTTCTGGCAACTACTAAAACAGCCAACAAAACAAAGAAACTTCCTAAACAAGAAGCAATTATAATTCCAAATGGAGACAATAAAATGGAAGTGGCAAAACCAGGTAAAAAGCTTGCGCCTAAAACCACAAAAGCAACGCCTAAACTTGAGCCAGAACTCAAACCCAAAACATAAGGCCCGGCGAGCGGATTTCTAAATAAAGTTTGCATTAATAATCCAGCAATCGACAACCCGATTCCCACTAAAATGGCTGTTAATGCCTTAGGTAATCGATAATTTAGAATGATATATTGCCAAGTTGCTTTGCTAGCATTTTCGCCAATTAAACTATTAAAAACTTCTTTTATTGGAATAGATACTGAACCAAAACTGATGTTCAATAAAAATAGTACCAACAATA
>CALPKO020000082.1 GCA_943324165.2 Bdellovibrio sp. ZAP7
GTCATCTTTGCACGCTGCAGAATACCGTCTTTGTCACCATTAAAAAAAGCGGGAACAACATGATCCATAAACATTTCTCCAAAACCTTCGCTTGCGTCTTTGGGTAATTCACATGGCAAATTATCAACCGACATGACCACAATTGCTGCAGGATGAAAAACATCAACTTCTTTGTCTTCAAAAGGATGATAACCGAAAAAAGGATCTGCAATCGTAGAAGCTTTTATTGTACAAGCAATTGGGCCTTCTACATCGCAAGAAATATCAGCAACTATTTTAATTTTATTATCGTTTGCCAAAAGCATTTCTCGCGAAAGAATTATCGGCGCATCATTTCCATAAAAATGCCCTGCCATAAAAATGTCAGAAACTTTTGTAAATCTCTCAAAGTCTGAAATGTAATCTTTGGGATTTTCATAAAAATCGGTTTTATCTTTCAGCAATCCATCTTTTCGTTTGTTGTAATCTAAAACATCAATTTGGACATAAACCGGTTCTGAATAGTTTTTGGTCAAATAATTCTCGATTGAAACTTGTTTAATTTTCATTCCATCTAAAATTTCTTTCGCGCCACTAGCTACTTTGCCTTGACCAGTCAAAACAATCTTTATCGGAGGTAAAATTAATCGCCGTAGTTTGGCAATTAAAGCATCTTTCCCGCTAAGTGTTTCTGCCTTTGGCAAAGTAAAAAGTTCAAACTTCACACCGAACGCCCTAATACCGTTGTAGGCTCCAACAATTCCTGCATATCTACCGAAACCAATTAGGCGTTTGTTGTTTTGATCAACAATAGTTTCATGGTCATAAAGCTCAATATTTTTTTCTAAAACTGCTTTCAAAAGTTTGCGATTGTGCGCTTGCTTTTTGATGGTATGAGAAAAGAAAAAATATTTTTTATTTGGAATTAATGCTTCAATTGGAACTTCTTTCACTCCAAACAAAACATCGCAATCAGTCATATCTGTTGAGATTTCAATGTCAAAAACACTGTATTCAGCATCAGCGAAAACCCTAATATCAGAACTTTCAACTTTGATTTGCGCTTCTGGATGTTCTTTTTTTAACCGCATCAATTCTTCGGGAGTAAAAACTACTCGTCTGTCTGGTGGATTTTTTCGTTCTTTAATGATTCCGAACTTCATTGAAATTTTTAGATAAAATTGATTGTGAATAAAAAAAATATAACAAAATACATTTGATTCAACAAATATATAACTTACTCATTATTTAATGTTCCAAATGTAACATTTTGAAACGCTGCAAGCAAAAAAAGTTTCCTACAACAATCAAAAAAAAGTTTAGAATTATAAATACTGAAAACTAAATAGTTAGGTTTAAAAGTTTTAAATGATGACTTTTTAATGTTCAAAAAGATATTTATTTAGGTGCCAAAAAATATTTGTTTGGTTATATTTGCTCACACAGTAGACGAAATAATGAATTTTACAAAAGCAAAAATATATTTTAAAATTACAGCTATTGCTTTGATTTTAATGTCCTGTCAAAAAAATACAAATGCTAATTCAGGAGATAATCGTGCAGTTGAAGACACTTTAGGAAGGCTAAAACCCTCTAAAGTGGCTTTTGTAAACTTGTCGGAATCTTATTTATCTTCAAAAAAAGCCAGCGTTCAACATTTTTTCAATAAAAATTGGTCCGATAGCAGAAATATAAGTTTTTTGGTGGCAAAAGATGGGCAGATTATTTTTGAAAAATACCAAGGTTTTGCTAACAAAAATAAAAAGACAGACATCAATGAAGAAACTCCTTTGCACATCGCCTCCGTCAGCAAAGTTTTGACCGCGACTGCTGTATTGGAATTAATCAACAAAGGAAAAATCAAATTAAACCAGAAAGTCAACACAATTTTAAAAACATTTCCTTATCCAAATATTACAATAAAAACACT
This sequence comes from Bdellovibrio sp. ZAP7, assembly GCA_943324165.2. Classification (GTDB taxonomy): domain Bacteria; phylum Bacteroidota; class Bacteroidia; order Flavobacteriales; family Flavobacteriaceae; genus Flavobacterium. The sequence goes on from CALPKO020000082.1 coordinate 1,910, forward strand.
TTTGAATCACCGCAGTGGATTAAGAAATTATGCCTATTTTACTGAAGAGCCCGGTGTTTGGGATAGAAAAAAAATACTGACCAATGAAGATTTACTCCGTATTTTAGGAGAAAAAAACATACAATTAGAATTTCTTACCGATAAAAGATTTGCTTATTGCAATACCAATTATGCAATGTTGGCATTAATTATTGAAAAAATTACGGGTTTAAAATATCCAGAAGCGATGAAAAAAATGATTTTTGAACCACTAGGAATGGTGCATTCATTTGTTATGGATTATGAAAAAGACCGTAAAAATGTAGCGCCATCTTACAAAGGAAATAATGTCGAAATCGGAATGGACTATTTAGATTGCATTTATGGTGATAAAAACATATACTCCACACCTAGAGATTTAATGAAGTTTGATTTGGCGAGGAATGCACCAACCTTTTTAAACACAGATTTAAAAAATGAAATCTACAAAGGGTATAGTAACGAACATAAGGGTACCAAAAACTATGGGTTAGGAATTAGAATGATTGATTGGGAAACAGGACAGCATTTTTATTTTCACAATGGGTGGTGGCACGGAAATACTTCTTCTTACATCACATTACAAAAGGAAAACGTCGTTATTATTGCCTTGTCCAACCAATTTACAACACTTACCTACAAAGTGCGTGATTTAGCGCCACTTTTCGGAGATTATCCTTTTAAGATTGAAAAAGGGGAATTGGGGGAATGAGTTACGAGGGACGTTAGAAGAGGAAAGAGGAAAGAGGAAAGAGGAAAGAGGAAAGAGGATTTTTAATTTTAATTTTTGAAATTGAAATTGAAATTGAAATTGATATTGATATTGATATTGATATTGATATTGAAATTAACCTTTGATAACGCAGATTAAAAGCCTATATTTGCAATCCTTTAAAATTTTTACTTATCAATTTTAAAAACTGGGGTCGACTGGTTTTGACAGCAAGTCGAATTGAACTGTAAGCACGTCGAGACACGAAACAGTTCTCGTAAAAAAAGGTTTCAAAACACATACACGGCGAAGGAAACTACGCTCTTGCTGCATAATCTGAATTATAGTAAGATTAGCCTCGTCCTACAAGGTAGGAAAGCAGGATTCATCTCGAAAGCTCTGGTTTTTGGCGGTCGATAAAGATGAATCGTAAATTTAAACCTAGAAACGGTAATGTTTTAAATCCGTTTTGAAACTGAAAAACTAAGCGTTTGGTGGTTGTTTTTGTCCTAGCCAATCGTCGAAAACCTAAACAGAAAATAAGCGTGTAGAAAGCCTTTTAGTTGCTTGTTTGGACCCGAGTTCGATTCTCGGCGACTCCACTAGAGTGGACAACTCGATTTTTTTCGATATTTGTCCACTTTTTTTATTTTTCAAATCGTTGTCAATCAATAATATACACCTCAAAACATCATTGATTCTAGTAGTTCGACATTTTATTCCATCAAACTCAAATTTCTCAGGGAATATCGAACTAATTAGCTGTTGTTTATCTCTAATTGCAGAGTTAACATAATGTGCTTTTAGGTTAGACAGGGCATCTACACCATTTTTTACCCAGTTCAAATAATCTCCACCCAACTTCTTACTCTTATTTATTTCATCAATCAAACTAAACTTTTGAGTATTGTATCTCGTCATTGTTTCGCTATATTGCTTGTGGTCTATTTTGTTATCAACTAATAAATCTTGTAATTTTTCAATCCTAGAATTGGTTTCGTTCAAGCTTTTAGCCAATTGTTCGTTTTTTAATTTGGAATCTTTAGCATCTACAGATAATAAGTCTTTAACCATCAACTGATAAATTTCTTTTACGTCAGTTGTGAAAGTAAAATCCTCTAGGATACTTTCAAATGTATTATTAACCAAATCCATCGGATATCGTTCTTTGGCGCAGTAATTACAATGATAATAGAAATACCTATTTCCCGTTGCGCTTCTTGAGCGACTTCCTGTTAATTTTTCACCGCAATTAGAGCAAGAAAGTATACCTCTTAAAGGTAATTCTTCTCTCAATGATTTATATTCAGGTAGTCTTCTAATTTTGTTTTTGCCAGCCAACATTTGCTGCACCTCAAAATAGAGATTTTCAGATATAATTGCATCGTGAATTCCATCAATAATCATCATTGGTTCCTCTTCGTTTTTAGGTACAATTATTTTACCCATATAAACTGGATTTCGCAATAATTTTGAGAAATTACTTTTACTTATAGTAATTCCTCTTTTGTATAACTCGTCTTTTAATTCACTTTGCAATTTACCTGTAGCTATCTGCTCAAAAATATACCTAATATGATGTGCTTTAGATGAAGGAGCAATTATAGGCTTATTATTTTGGTCTCTTGTATTTTTATAGCCAATAGGCGCCTTCTTACACCATCGACCAGCTTTTAAAGAGCCTCTAATACCACCTTTAATTTTGATAGACCTCCTATCGTTATCAATTTCTGGTATTGCAAGAAAAATAGCCAACATGGCTTTATTTTCTGGAATACTCATATCTATAGGTTGCTCTACAGCTTGCACCTTTACACCATACTTCTCGAGCGTTCTTAACATTACTAAAGAATCTGTTAAGTTGCGCGAAAATCTGTCCCAGGAAGTAACTAATAACAAATCAACTACCCCTTTATTTTTTTTTACAAATTGTAAAAAATTTTGAAATTCTGGCCTATTAAAATCTTTTGCAGAATGGTATTCGCGATACTGCTTAACTATTGAAATGTTATTTCTATCACAATACCTTGTAAGTTGCTCTAGTTGCACATCTAAGCTATAACCTTTTGATTGCTCCTCGCTGCTCACTCTGCACATTATCACCGCTTTCTTCATAATTAAATCGACTTTTTATAATTACCCACTGTTTGTTTAGCAATTAGTGCTAAAAACTCCAAAATTTTTTCAATTTCCTCCTTTGTCAGTTCAGGATTTCTTTTAAGTAAAATCTTTTTATATTTTTCAAATAATACCACATTTTATTTAATGTGCTTAACTTTCGGCTTTTCCGATAAGCTTACTATGTAACTTAAAATCTGAGTTCTTCAGTATTTATAATTTTATTTTTTGTGTATTTTCAAAATTAACAATTTTTCCATCAACCGTATCAATAGATATGTTTTGATAATCTCCTTTCTTGATGTGCTCTAAAAGTCTACTCTCGAGTTTTACTTTTTTTGTAGAAGTAACTTCAATCATATCCATTTTGTCATCTTTGAACCTTATTTTGATACTTTTTATATCATTATAGCCTTTTCTTATCTGTTTCAATAATTTATGCTCATTTGTAGTTAATATTGAGATATTCCTTTCTTCAAAAGAGTTTTTACCATCAACTAAAAAATTGGATATAATTTCACTTAAAGAAACACTAAGAAAAGTTTTTGATAATAATTCCATTAGCAGTTCAGTTTTTTCTATTAAATCACAGCCTCTCAATACTTCTTTTGAAAAAGGAAGACAAAATCCTGGATTATCCTTAAAAAAATGGAGTGTCCATTTATCACCTGTTCTTATAGCGCTTACCATACTACTTTCTAAAATATTAATTCCAATATCCAAATCTTCATCATACTCAGAATCTGAAATCGCATTTAATTCTTCAATAGATTCAGCTCCAAGTTGCTGTTCTAAATTCTTACTATCGACTTTACTTGCCTTCATTAGTGCCCCTTGTTTTATAGGCCTAAATATTTCAGTTTTATACGACAAAATTTCATCATAAGTAAATCCATATTGTCTTAAATGCTGAATTATTTTTACCCAAGTATATTCAATATAGTTTAATTTCTTCCAATCCCCTTTTTCAGATTCTTCGCTTATAGATAATAAATTATACCGCTCCCAATTGACTAAATCCGAATAAACGACATCAATTTCAGTTTTTAAAAAAACACGTTCATTAAGTAAATTTATTAATTCTTCAATATCATTTGGGTTATCAATAAAAGTTTTATTACTTATCATATATTATTTTTCATCAAAGATATAAAAAAGATTGTAATATTAATAACTTTTACTATTTTTACAAAAAAAAATAATTATGAAAACTCAAGATTTTAGAAATTACGGTATCAGTGCAAAAGTAACCGCAAGGCAAAGGAAATTATATTTAGAATTAGCAGAACAAGCTGGATTAAGTCTTTCTGAGTGGATTGGCAGTACTATTGACATGTCAATCGAGAATGACTTTATGCTAAAAACACAAAGAATAGAAAGTCGAACAATAGAACGTGATAACCACAAAAACAATATTGATCGAAAAGACATGGATTATTTTGATAAAGGAAGCATAATAAATACTTCAACTAATCAAAAGCAAATACGATCAGTAAAAAATATTTCTTCCCACCAAAAAGCACCACATTCGGAAAAACAATATCCAAAACTATTAATGAAGGAAATCAATGCTCACAAATCTGCAGCAAACGCCTTAAATACAATTGGAGTTTTTGCCTTTATAGCAGCAATATTGTTGAAACAAAATTAGGCTAAAAATGTCGCCTAAGCCAAATATACCTGAGGTATACCTAAAATTTTATTGGGAATACCTGAGGAATACCTGAGGAATACCTGAGGAATA